>DADO01000025.1:0-1820 GCA_002509325.1 Methanosarcina sp. UBA402
GGAAGGTTAGCTTAGAAGCAGCTATCCTTTAAAGAGTGCGTAACAGCTCACCAGTCGAGGTTTGGGGCCCCGAAAATTGACGGGGCTCAAGTCGACCACCGATACCACGGAGTACCGCAAGGTAATCTCGTAGGAAGGCGTTGCGTTCGGACTGAAGCAGGGCTGTGAAGTCCTGTGGACCGTTCGCAAACGAAAATCCTGGTAATAGTAGCAGCATAGCAGGGTGAGAATCCCTGCCGCCGAAGGGGCCAGGTTTCCTCGGCAATGTTCGTCAGCCGAGGGTTAGTCGGTCCTAAGACGTACCGTAATTCGAGTACGCCAAAAGGGAAACAGGTTAATATTCCTGTACCATTTAGCAATCAGTCTGACGTCTCAGGGCAGGCCGAGCGGCGTCGTCGCGCCGTCTAAGCAGCGAAACCTGTGGAGAGCCGTAATGGCGAGAAGCGGGCGAATCTGTTATGGCTAAAGTCGGCTGCACCCCGGGACCCGTGAAAAGGCGCTAAATGTCCGTACCTAGAACTGACACAGGTGCCCCTAGCTGAAAAGGCTAAGGCGTGTCGGAGTAATTCAGTTAAGGGAATTCGGCAAATTAGCTCCGTAACTTCGGGAGAAGGAGTGCCTGCTGTGTAGACAGCAGGTCGCAGTGACCAGGGGGCTCCAACTGTCTAATACCAACATAGGAGATTGCAAACCCGTAAGGGCTAGTACAATCTCTGAATCCTGCTCAGTGCAGGTACCTGAAACCCCGGTTCAACGGGAAGAAGGGCCTGTAAACAGCGGGGGTAACTATGACCCTCTTAAGGTAGCGTAGTACCTTGTCGCTTAATTGGCGACTTGCATGAATGGATTAATGAGAGTCCTACTGTCCCTAACTGGAGTCCGGTGAAGCTTACATTCTAGTGCACAGTCTAGAGACCTCTAGGGGGAAGTGAAGACCCCGTGGAGCTTTACTGCAGCCTGTCGTTGGGTTGTGGTTCTGGATGTACAGAGTAGGTAGGAGGCATCGAAGCGGTTGCGCCAGCATCCGTGGAGCCGAAATTGGGACACTACCCTTCTGGGACCGCGACCCTAACTCTGAGAAGAGGACCCCGATAGGTGGGCAGTTTGCCTGGGGCGGGACGCCCTTGAAAAGATATCAAGGGCGCGCAATGGTTGACTCAAGCGGGTCGGAAACT
Source organism: Methanosarcina sp. UBA402 (assembly GCA_002509325.1). GTDB lineage: Archaea > Halobacteriota > Methanosarcinia > Methanosarcinales > Methanosarcinaceae > Methanosarcina. The sequence goes on from DADO01000025.1 coordinate 1,176, forward strand.
CGCTGAAGAGTGTAAGAGCATAAGTCAGCCTGACGTTATTCAGCACAGCAGTGGATGACGAGACGAAAGTCGGCTCTAGCGAACTTTTGAGCCTCCTTGGTGGGGGCCAAAAATGACAGAAAAGTTACCCCGGGGATAATTGAGTCGTTGCCGGCAAGAGTACATATCGACCCGGCAGCTTGCTACCTCGATGTCGGTTCTTTCCATCCTGGCCGTGCAGCAGCGGCCAAGGGTGAGGTTGTTCGCCTATTAAAGGAGATCGTGAGCTGGGTTTAGACCGTCGTGAGACAGGTCGGTTACTATCTACTAGAGGTGCCAGAGGTCTGAAGGTAAGCTGCTTTTAGTACGAGAGGAACCAAGCAGCGGCGCCACTGGTGTACCGGTTGTTCGACAGAGCATCGCCGGGCAGCTACGCGCCAAGGAATAAGAGCTGAATGCATCTAAGCTCGAAATCTAACCTAAAAAGAGACTTCTTTAAGGATTCCGGTAAAAGACCGGTTTGATAGAAATGGGATGTAAGCACCAAGGCAACGAGGTGTTCAGTCCGCGTTCACTAACCATCCGTTCCTTTCTTAACCAGGTCCAGGCGAAATCCAGTATGCAGCTTCTCTATACATGACTTTGTTTGATATCCTCCAATCCTGT
>DADO01000025.1:2012-20551 GCA_002509325.1 Methanosarcina sp. UBA402
TCCTCCAATCCTGTTCATAGGTTTTGAGTCTGGCGGCCATAGCGGCAGGGCAACTCCTGTACCCATCCCGAACACAGTAGATAAGCCTGCCCACGTTCCTGACTGTACTGAAGTGCGCGAGCCTTTGGGAACTCCGGATCGCTGCCATACTCAACCTATTATCTTCTTATTCTCTAATATTATTCTAATCTTAGAATTCTATCTAATCTTGTCTTCTTGAAATCGGTTCTAGAATTGCTTTTTCTAATTTAAATATTTTCCAAAGCTGATTTTAAATGGCAATTTTTATATTTTGTTGACTTATTTAAAAACTTCTTAAACACATTGGTTAAATGATAAGTTATTGTAAAAAAGATCAAAAGAAATCTTTACATGCTGTTTTTTGAGATTTCATTCGATTTACCCGATACTTGAGAATACTCTTAATTTATTAAAAACATTCTTAAGTAGATCACTATTTTGGGAAGATTTTATTAAATTCTTCCAGGTGTCTATTTTGATCTACTTAGACGAATCCTTTCAAACAGATTTCCTCGGGGCATTGGAATCTTTTATTAAACATGGATTTTTAACGGCAGCCTCTGGTTTATTAAAAAAGGTAGATGCAGTAAAAGCATCGCCCTTGTACGCATAGCTCCTATAATCATTGTTTCTGTAATCACTGCCCTTATTCATAGATCTGCTGCGCCAGATAGTTTTGGATACCTATCTGTTTGATCTCATCTAGTTGGGCCTCGATCCAGTCAATGTGTTCCTCTTCATCCTTTAAAATCGACTCGAGAAGCACCTTAGTGTTGTTATCCCCCAACTCTGCTGCCAGACGGATGCACTCATTGTAGTTTTTGATCGCCCCTGCTTCGGACCCGTGATCGTTCTCGTGTATCTTCTGCACGTCGGAGCCAATGGCAATTTGACTCAGATTGGTGACTATAGGTCTCCCTTCAAGGAAAAGGATACGATCAATCAGCTTCTCGGCGTGCCTCATCTCGACGATAGCCCGCTTTTCGATCTCTTCTTCCAGTTTCCTGTATTTCCAGTTTTCACACATCTCGGCATGAACCATATACTGGTTAATAGCAGCAAGTTCTTCAGCCAAACGAGCGTTTAAACATTCGATAATTTTCTCATTTCCTTTCATAAATAAACCCCCTATGCAAAGGAAATTATAATTTTCACAATTTATATCTATCTCTGTAAACCTTTTTACGCATTCAATTGAATCTTGAAAGGACTATCAGTTAATCTGGTATTATCGAATAATCTTTTTTGTATGGTTACATATTTGATTATAAGCTGGTAAGTGGGTTCTAAGCGTGGATAAATGTGCTTTTTTGATTGGGTCTGAAAGATGCTGGAAATAATAAATTTATGCGTCATTATTTGATTGAGTTAATCGATAACTGGGTTGACAAAAAGAGATATTTTTAACAGATGGATTTATTTTGGAAATGTGCGACTTTATTAAAAGCGAAAATGAAGATCTTTATCGTCAATTTATGAATAAGTGTGCTTTAAAAGGAATAAGTGCAGGCGAAGGTATATTGAAGCACTGGACTTGTTGACGTGTAGAACAATAGATGAGCAGCAGTGCAGAAAGGTTAGAGACGACCTTTCTGAGATGTGATATTTAATCTGTTTTATATTTATCAGGCGGATTCCTAATAAATTTCAGAATTTCCATTTAAATTTCAGAATTCCCCTTTTTCTGCAATTTCAAATTTTCTGTAATTTCGAATTAGCCTGTAGATCCTGAATACAGGGTTTCATTTTTTGGTAAATTCATTTAAATAAATCTCAAGCATATAATTATTAGGGGTGAGTTATGGATTACATCGAGACCTGGAAAGAAGTTATGCAAAGACCATCTGATTTTTTCAGGGAAATGCCAAAGACCGGAGGATACACTGATCCACTTACCTTTGCAGCGATTAGCTTCATCATATATGCGCTTTTAACTGCACTTTTAACTGTACTCTTTGGCCGTGTTATGTATATGGACGATGGCATGTACGGAGGAATGTATGGTGGAATGTACAATGGGATGTACGGCGAGGCTAGAGGGTTCGGTTTCTTCACGATACTTATGACTGTAATTATCACACCTATTGCAGGTATCATTTCTCTCTTTATCGAAGCTGCAATTCTCTATATTATTTATAAAGTTCTTGGAGGTACGGGAAATTACGAAGGCACTGTAAGATTTATCTGTTATGCAACTGCTGTGGTTGTACTCTCCTGGGTTCCTATTCTTGGCTGGATTTTCGGGATCTATGGAATATATCTCTATATTGTAGGAGGCATGTATGTACACAATGTAAGCATGACAAGATCCGCAATAGCTGTACTCCTGCCCGCTTTACTGGTGTTCCTGTTTATGGTCGTTTTTATCGCAGGACTATTTGCTTTATCAGGATTGTTTCCTCTCCGGGTAGTTTTGTAATAGGTTTATCCGTTATAGGAAAACTCACTTCATTTTTTGTGCATCCTTTCATTAAAAAATCTAAGGAAGTTTTCTTAAACTAAATATTTATATATTAGAACCTCCTTTAATTGCATCTACACGAGCAGTAAGACAACCAAAAGTGCCAAGATGGCGGAGCGGCTACGCAATCGCCTGCAGAGCGATTTCATTCCGGTTCGAATCCGGATCTTGGCTTTAAATAATAAATTCCACTTTCCGTAGTAAATTTGAGATACATAATTTTTCCTACTGTCGACCTCCAATCCAATATGAATTTATTGAGCTCCTATGAAGGAGATAAAAATAGCTATCTTGGTGTATTTAGAGGCCAAAAACGGTAGTATTAAATTTCCAACGTAAATCTAAACAGTGCCAAGGTGGCGGAGCGGCTACGCAATCGCCTGCAGAGCGATTTCATTCCGGTTCGAATCCGGACCTTGGCTTTCTCAATATCCTTTTTCTCAATATCTTTTTTTTCAATATCTTTTTTCTCAATATCTTTTTTCTTAATATCTTTTTTTCAATATCTTTTTTTCAATAGCTTTTTTTGAATATCTTTTTTTCAATAGCTTTTTTCTTTTAATCAACCATCTTCAGTAAATTGAAAACGATTATTTTCTCAAGCTTTCTTACGCAAGACATTGGATTTTATAGGGTAAAGGCAGGAAGGATAAAGGAAATTCTCAGGACTCTTTTTGAGAAACAGGGTGGGGGACCCTGACAAACTGAGGCTTTTTTTGGACTGCCTGGAGTCGATAGAAGGATTGCGAACTGCATCTACAACCTGCGGATGCACAGAATAACTGGAGACTACTTGCACAGAATGACTGGAGACTACTAATTCTTGCTTGTAAAACGAACATGAAATTCTTCGAATAACAGGCACAAATAAATGAAAGTACTTGAAAACACTTTCATGCCAAAATTAGGACAAAACGCCTGCTGGCCAATTTCTCCCGGATGTAGAATTCGCGCCGTGAATAATATATGTCCAGGATTCTTCTTTAATAGGGATCTCCTATAGCCCCAAAATTTCGGAATTTGATTTCGAAATCGAAATTCTGAGACTCTATTAGAGCTGGAAGAAACCTGCGGAGCGATACGAGATTATTTATATAAAGCTGCCATTTAGCAGGCAAAAGGGTTATCCTATCCTCGGTTTGATGGCAAATTAGTTTAAATTAGAACCATCAAAACGATTACCGATTATCCATACGTTTATCTCAGACATAACATTTACCAAATTATGAGGTCAAATATGTTTCAAATAGGAGAAGCATTGATGGGGCAGGGTGCAGAACTTGCCCATATTGATTTGATGATAGGAGACAAGGGAGGACCCGTAGGACAGGCTTTTGCAAACGGTCTGACCCAGCTTTCAGCTGGCCACACGCCGCTCCTGTCTGTTATTAGGCCTAACCTGCCGCCCAAACCTTCAACCCTTATTATCCCGAAGGTTACGGTAAAGAATATGGATCAGGCATCAAAAATTTTCGGACCTGCCCAGTCAGCCGTTGCAAAGGCTGTGGCAGACTCAGTCGAAGAAGGTATAATTTCGAAGGACCAGGTTGAAGACCTTGTCATTGTAGCCAGTGTTTTTATCCACCCTGATGCTCAGGATTACAACAAAATCTACAGGTACAACTACGGGGCTACAAAGCTCGCGCTCAGGCGCGCTCTCGACAATTTCCCGGACATTAATACTGTTCTTGAGGAAAGCAACAAATCTACCCATGCGATTATGGGATTCAAGGTTACAAGGCTGTGGAATCCACCTTATCTTCAGATTGCTTTTGACAATCCCAACCTCGAATTTGTGCTCTCTGCCATTTCTCAGATTCCTAAGAGCGATCATGTCATAATCGAAGCAGGTACCCCCCTTATCAAACGCTATGGTGTGGATGTCATTTCGAAGATCAGACAGGTCAGGCCCGATGCCTTCATAGTAGCTGACCTGAAGACTCTGGATACCGGAAACCTTGAAGCAAGAATGGTTGCTGACGCTGCAGGAGATGCCATTGTTGTCTCTGCGCTTGCCCCGATCAGCACTATTGACAAGCTCATTGAGGAAGCCCATAAGACAGGTATCTATGCAGTCATGGACACGCTTAACCAGCAAGATCCGATCTCTGTCTTAAAGCAGCTCAAGGTCATGCCTGATGTCATCGAGCTCCACCGTGGGATCGACATTGAAACCACTGAACATGCCTGGGGCAATATCGGCGAGATCAAGAAAGTTGCTCCAAAAACTCTGATTGCGGTTGCAGGCGGGGTCCGTCTTGACAAGGTGCCTGTGGCCCTGAACCAGGGTGCTGATATTCTTGTGGTGGGGCGTGCAATCACCAATGCAAAAGATGTCAGGGAAGCTGCCGAGCAATTTATCAACAGCCTTAACAAGCCGGAAATTGACCAGTTCAGAATCATGACTGACTTCTGAGCAGGTTTAAAAAGCAAGTTTAAGTATTTCCCGAAAAAAACTGCCGAAATAGTACTGCTAAAAAGTAAAAACACACAGTACTTTCAACATGCAGTACTTTCGGCAGATACATGTCATAGAAAGCGTTGAAAAAAGTTGAATTCTCGCTTTCCATTTCTTTTCATTTTTCAGGAGGGGATTATCTTGGGTTTACCATTTATTTTATTGAACTATAAGACTTATTTACAGGGTACAGGCAAGGGAGCAGTGGAAATTGCAAAGGCCTGTAAAGCCGTGTCCGAGGAATCAGGGATTGAGATAGCAGTAGCTCCTCAGCTTCCGGATATTTACAGAGTAGCCTCGGAAGTTGAACTTCCGGTTTTTTCCCAGCATCTGGATGGAGTAGGAGCAGGAAGTTTTACAGGTCATATTTTCGGAAAAGCCATAAAAGAAGCAGGAGCTGTAGGAACTCTTATTAACCATTCTGAAAGGCGTCTAACCCTTGCAGAGATTGAAGCGTCGCTTCAGGCTGCAAAGGAATTCGGGCTCAGGACAGTTATCTGTACTAACAATGTTCCGACAACTGCAGCAGCTGCAGCCCTTAGTCCAGATTATGTTGCAATCGAGCCCCCTGAGCTCATAGGTAGCGGAATCCCTGTCTCAAAGGCTGATCCTGAAGTTGTTAGCGGTTCGGTCAAGGCAGTTGCAAAAATCGACCCCAGAGTAAAGGTACTCTGCGGAGCCGGAATTTCGAAAGGTGAAGATCTCAGGGCAGCCCTTGACCTTGGCTCGCAGGGTGTACTTCTTGCATCTGGAATTGTGAAAGCTAAAGATCCAAAAGCTGCACTTGAAGACCTTATCAGTCTGGTTTAAGCTTTATTTTTAGCTTATCACTCATCTTTCATTTTTAGCTTATTACTTATCTTTCATTTTTAGCTTATTACTTATCTTTCATTTTTAGCTTATTACTTATCTTCCATTTTTAGCTTATTACTTATCTTCCATTTTTAGCTTATTACTTATCTTCCTTAAAATTGGGTTTATAGAAAGGATCTCAACCTGATTTTGAGCCTGATTTTGAAATTAGAAGTCAAATTTCAGGAATGATCATCCTTTTCCCTTTATGTTCCAGCACCTCGACAGCTATGCCGTATGCTTCTTTTATTTTTTCAGGGGTCATCACCTTTTCCGGAGCTCCTAAGCTAACTATATTTTTCATAGGGAATGCCAGAAGGTTCTTTTTTTCAGGAGAAGCCTCAGGGCTGTTTTCATACAGGGTAGAAAAATTATCGTTTTTCAATCCATTCAGTTTTCTCAGGAGAATGATTTCATCAGAAAACAAAAGGGCATGGTTTGGTTCGTGCAGAGTCATCAGCACGGTGATATTTCGGGTCTTTGCCAGGCTGATTATGGTTTTCAGGACGTGGATCTGGTTTTTCAGGTCAAGAAAGGAAGTCGGCTCGTCAAGTAACAGAAAATCAGGCTCTTGGGCAAGAGCTTTTGCAATCATTACCATTTGCCGCTCTCCTCCGCTGATCTGAGTGTAAGGCCTTTGGGCAAAATGTGCTATTCCCATGAATTCCAGAACCTCATAGGCTTTTTCCACATCTTCTTTTCCGGGGGTTGAAAATATGGAGATATAGGGCATGCGGCCTGTGAGCACAACGTCCAGTACGGAAAAAGGGAAAGAGGATTTATGCATCTGAGATACATGCCCCAGAATCCTTGCAAGATCGCGGTTTGCAATTTTTTCTATATTCCTGCTGTCGATGTACACAGTCCCTTCATTCTGCCTGAGAAAACCGTTAATGATTTTAAGAAGGGTCGTTTTTCCGCAGCCGTTAGGGCCTACAAGGGTTACTACAGACCCTTTTTTAATTGAAAAGTTGACATTGTTTAAAACCAGGTTTTTTTCGTAGCTCAATGTCAGGTTTTCTACGGAGATACCTTTATTTTTTTGAATTTGTTTCTTGTTCATTCCCATCCTACCATTTTTGTAGTTCTCAAGAGGTACAGGAAAAAGGGAGCTCCAAGTAGAGTGGTAATAATTCCGACTGGGATTTCAAACCCTAAAGTGGATCTTGCAACGTTGTCCACGAGGGCCAGGAAAGCAGCTCCAAAGGTAATTGAAAGAGGTATAAGCTTCCTGTGATCCGGGCCGAAAATCATTCTAAGCATATGCGGGACAATCAGGCCCACAAGCCCTATAATACCCGCAACAGCTACCGCTGCAGATGCGGCAAGGGAAGCAGCGGTTATAAATATTGCCTTATATAGCTCGACGTTCATGCCCACGGCTTTTGCTTCTTCTTCTCCAAGGGCAAGGACGTTAAGTTTCCAGCGCAGGAGATATATGACAAGGCAGCCAGCCGCCACAAGTGGAAATGAATCAAAAAACTTAGGCCAATGCGAGGTGTGCAGGCAGCCCAGAGTCCAGTAAACGATACTCTGGACGGCTTTTTCGTCAGTCGTAAATTGAATGATCGATAGTAGAGCTCCGAAAACAGCTGACGTTATTACTCCTGAAAGCACAAGGGCAACAGTTGAAGTCTGCCCTCCTGTCCTGGCCATTATATATGAAAATCCGAGCGCTACCAGACTGAAGATAAAAGCCCCTACCTGGACAGGCAGCTCAGGGATAACTGAGATAGACAGGGCAGCTCCAAAAGCCGCTCCTGAAGAAAGTCCAAGGATGTAAGGGCTTACGAGGGGGTTTCTAAATATTCCCTGAAACGTAGCTCCTGATGTTGAAAGAGCTGCTCCTACCATCATAGCAAGAAGAACTCTTGGGAACCGGATATTTAAGATGACTGTATCATAAACCGAAGGATAACTGTATTCATATGCAGTAAAATGAGATAGAAGAACCTTGATCAGCTCCAGAGGAGATAAAGGATAGGTTCCGAGGAAAATAGAGAAGAGGAATACAGGGACTGGCAAAAATAAAAAGAGTATATACGCCAGATTTTTCCACCCTGAATAAAAAGAGACTCCCAGCCTGCAGGCTGGGTACCCATAATTTTTTTCTTTTTCCGGGAGTTTCATGCCAGATCATGTCCTTATATAGGTTCGAATCCCGGATAATGGACTCCATAAACTTCAACGTAATACTGGTCTACTTCCTGTGTAAGGTTCAGGTCTGCAAACTTATCCGGGTGCAGGTCTTTTGCGACATGCATCATCGAGAGAGGCAGCCTTGGGGAGTGGAAGTCATAGACGAAGGGGTCTGAGATTTCGTAGACTCGTCCGTTTTTCACGGCTGAGATTTCGCTCCATGTGCTGAAGTCTATTCCATCTACAGTATCGCCGGAGGTGATATTTATTGGGTCAAGGTTTTCGTTATTCCACATGTATATGACATCTGGATTCAGCGCAAGCAGGGCTTCAAGGTTCATGGTTGGGTGTTCCACATTTTTTGTTTCTTCTGTCCAGGCACTGAGGACGTTTACCCCGCCTGCTCTTTCTATGAGGTCGCTGGCTGTACTGTTCAGACCTGCAGTGCCGTATACATCTCCCCACATCCAGTAGACTGTCGGTTTTTCATTGGTGGAGAGAGTTCCGGTTACATCTGTAACCTTTTCCATGCTTTTATCCATGATCTCGATTACTTCTTCTCCACGTTCTTCCTTTCCAATGAGTTTGCTGAGCGTTTTCATCTGCCTTTGCAGGTCATCAAGGCTGTCGATGTAAACTCCATAAACAGGGACCTTAAGGTTCTCTTCAATTGCTTTTATATCTTCACTTCCCCAATCTGATGCCCAGAGGAATACTAGCTGGGGATCTGCCTTTGCTATGGTTTCAGTGTTAGGCTGTTTGCTTCCTTTAGAAAGCCTTTTCTCATCATATTTCGGGTCGATTGCCCTGAAGAAAGGTGCTTTTGTGTCTTCATACCAGACAGCTCCTATCCCGCTAATTTCGTCAGCGCCACCTACAGCATACATGGAGTTCATGGCGTTTTCGACCAGAAATACGGTTCTCTCACAGGGGTAGGGGACGGTTATTTCTCTTCCGATATCGTCACTAACTGTTATTTTATCGGTTTTCTCGTTTTCTGTCGAATTATCCCCTGCCGAATTATTATCCCCTGCCGAATTATCCCCTGTCGAATTATCCCCTGTCGAATTATCCCCTGCCGAATTATCCCCTGCCGAATTATCCCCTGTCGAATTATCCCCTGCCGAATTATCCCCTGTCGAATTATCTCCTGCCGAATTATCTCCTGTCGAATTATCTCCTGTCGAATTATCCCCTGCCGAATTATCCACACAGCCACTTAAAAAGACTGATAACAATAGTATAATTGCCGTGAAGAGAGCTTTAGTTTTCGTATTCATTTTCAGACCTTTTTGAACCTCTTTTATTTGCTTTAACAGCTTCGTTTTCCGTAAATTTGCTTTAGCAGCTTTATTCTCCTCAACACATGCTTATCGCTTTTACAAACTTTCTATCAATATTACATTATGCCACTATTGTATTATTTATTCATAGAGATTTTTAAAAAAAAACAATTTAATGTTACTTTATTTATATAATGTAAAATCGTCCAGTTATTTAAATTTGTTGAGATGAACTAAATAAATACATTTATCTACTGTCGTTAAATTTCGAAAACAATTCAGCTTTTTTTTCCTTGCAATTACCATCCTTATCTGGAGGTCGGTGCCCATTGGAATATCAAGGATTTGTTCTCCAGTAAGTCCTACTTCATCAAAGAGGTTAAAAAGTCTCTTATTGGTCATGAGATGTATTGTTTGTGTTCCGTGATCTTTTCTTTGAGATCAAGGGCAAGAGTAGAAAGAGGTGATGTCTCGGAATCATCCAGGGTAAAAAGCTGAGTAATAAAAAGTCCTCCTGGATTTAAGATATCGGCAACCATCTGGTAGAGAATTTTTGCACCTCTTTTCCCTCCTTCCAGAGAAAGAGCCTCAAAGACAATATCATATCCGATTCCGATATCTTCTTGAACGTAGTCTCCAGAGAGGACCCTTACTCTATCTTGTATACTGTACTTTTCAATATAGTTGCAGGCAAGCCCAATTATTCCAATTATTTCTGGCTGGTCATATACGATAACTTCAAGATTGGGGCTTTCCTGGGCAAACCCGATAGCAAACAGCCCATCTCCTCCTCCTCCCAGGTCTATCAAACGCCTGGCACTTTTAAATTCGGGAAGAGCACAAACAAGTTCAAGGGTTTTTTGAAGCCTTCCACGTGCGCAATCTTTGCAATCCATTCGAGGGATTCTCTGGTATAGGCGAACATTTCTTTCTTTCTTTCTTTCTTTTTGTTTGAAAGAGGACCTTCCACTAGTGCTTTTCTTATGTTCATTCAGATTTCGCGTTCTTTGCATGCGGATTCCAGATAAAGTGAAAAATAGGGTTCCCCTTCAACGAGAAAAGGTATCAGTTCTGGAGCTGTCTGATAATATTCTCCTTTTTTGCAAAGCAGTTTCATTGCCGTTAAAACATCGAGGAAGCGAGCAGTTATTTCCGGGTGCAGCCCCATTTCCTGAATCAGATTTTTTGAGGTTTTGGGGCTTTTCAATTTTGTAAAAATTTTCAGCTCAAAAGCGGTGAGAAAAATTTGTGATCTTTCAAATCCAATTGCAATTTCCCGGAGAAATTGCTCTGTGTCCTCAGTCTGTGTCCTCAGTCTGTGTCCTCAGTCTGTGGGTTCAGATCGATTAATCTATCCATGTTTTTCAACTTCATGACGTGTTACATTTTTTATAGCAGTTTACACTCGTTGATGTTACTACTAAATAATAATGTATTATTTAATGTTAAATTTATGCTACCATCTAGTCTAAAAATCCGAAATAGTTTCTAATAATTTCTTCAAAAAAGAAAAACTAAGGGCTTAAAGTCCTTGTGACCTGAGCAAGAATCCTTTCAAATTTCACAATTGATTTAGTAAAAAGTAAGTTTAGATAAGTGTATAAAAATAATTAGATTTTATAGCAAAGAAGTAATGTCAAACCTGAATCTCTGAACCGATATGATAAAAAGAATGCAGCATTTTCAGCCGCTTTTTTCTTTTTTCGGTTCATCTTTCCAAATTCTCTGTCTAGTTTTTTAGTTACTGATAAGCCAGAATAAGAGGCTGAACAGCTCTTTTATCTCCGATTTCAATAAGAATTAAGGCTGTTTCAGCTTTGAGTTTCTGGTCTTCCGTTTTTAAATTCTCTATAAGTGGGCCAGCAGCCAATTCTCCTATATCTATAAGGACTTCTCTGGCGATAGCCCCAAACTCTTGATCTCCCAGTTTTCCTACAAGCATTCTTGCAGTTTCCTGGTCTCTGGTTTTGTTAAGGGCTAGAAAAGTCGCATTTCTAATATTAGTATCCATATTTTTGTCATCAAGCACTTTTTTGAGCGCTTCTAATGCTCTGGGATCTTCTATGTTCCCCAGGGCTGAAGCTGCCGCAGCCCTGACTTCAAGCTCCTCTTCTTTATCGGTCAATATGCCGATTAAAGTCTCAGTAGCATCAGTACTTCCTATTTCTCCAAGAGCGAGGACAGCGCTTTTTCGGATATCAGCATTTGCGTTCATGGATTTATTTTTTTTCCCATCTGAACTCTTTCCGGTTTCCAGGATTTCTATTAGGGGTTTTACTGCAGTCTCATTCCCTATCTTTCCGAGCGCAAGAGCTGCACTACTTCTTACTTTGATTCTCTGGTCTCTCAATCTATTTATAAGAAAAGGTACTGAATTTTCGTCTCCTATCTTCCCAAGCGCAATTGCAGAGCCGCCTTTAACATATTCATTATCACCATCTTTCATTTCTTTTCTTAGAACTTCTACTGCCCTTTCGTCCCCAATCTTTCCAAGTGCAATTGTTGCACTGGCTTTTGCTGGCGGATAATCTCTTGTCAGAATTCCAAGTATGGGATCTACTGCAGCTTCTTCTCCCATTTCTCCAAGAGCCATCATAGCTGCAACTCTTGTGCTTCCTTTATTGCTTTTAAGAGCTTTAAGAAGTTTTTCGGTTTCACTTCCAGGTTCTTCAGGTCCAAAGTCTGAAAGCGCAAAAGGAACATAGATACTTGAATTCTGTATTTCTGATTTAAGAGCTCTCTCAAAAGCGTTTGTTTTTCCCTTGTTTCCCGCCCTGGCGGAGTCCATAGCAACGGAATCTGCAATGTATTTCCTTATGGCCATATCTTTTGCTTCTATGGCCTGCAGGGTATTTTCTGAAATCCCTTGTTTCCATTCTTCAGCTGCACCCTCGTTTGCAGCCTGATTCGAAGCCTCAATTTTCTCAAAGTTTTCGGAAAGGATATTTTCTGCTCTGTCATCTCCGATTTCAAGAAGCGCAAGGAGCATGTAACTGTTTACTTTTTCTGAACTCGAATTATTTGACTCGATTTTCTCAACAAGATGATTTGCTGCAAGCCCTCCAAGCTTCCCAAGTTCAGCTGCGGCGCTCAATCTCGTTTCATGGTTATCCGCTTCCAGCCTATTTATAAGATTTATGATAAGACCTTCGCCTGAAACCCCAGCCCCTGTCTGCGTGTATGTTTGATTCCCCCTAAATTCCATAAACCTATCACTATTTGCAAGAAGTGAGAAAAATATAGAAAGAGTGATAAGGACAAATAAAAGAGTGATTTTCCATTTAACTCTGAACATCATATTATATTTTTTTTCATAGTTTATATCACTTTCTCTGTTTATTAATACAGACTTCTCAGAATATGGACTTCTCAGGAAAAAAGTTTTTTATCTTCTCGGCCTTAGATTTTTCTCTCTTACCCTGCACCCGAGACCACAAAGAAGAGCTGTGATATCGGCTTCGACAGAATCGGCATCGCAATCCCCAAAAACTGTTATCCTATAAGTAACTCCGAGCCTTTTTGTTTCTTCTCTTTCTTTTTCTTCTCTTTCTTTTTCTTCTCTTTCTTTTTCAGTTTCTATCCGGTTAAATTCCTTATAATCTCCCTGATTAAATCCCTTACAGTCTTTCCCATTAAATCCTCTATAGATATCACTTATTTCGCAGGCTGCAAGCTGTTTGTTAGTATCTGTAGCTTTAAGAATAACCTCAGGATTGGCCCCTTCAGGAATAAGGACTGAAATATCCCTAGTAGAATGTTTAAGGTTTTCTTTTCTCCATTCCCACAGTTCGGATTCCGAAAGCAGGCGAATATTTTCAAGCTTTAGTTTTACGAATTTATTTTTTATATGAGGGGAAGTGCCTTTTGAGACCAGCTTTATAAGGGTGACTTCATCAGGCCCTACTTTTTCCAGGGTACCTACATGGATTTTTCCGGAATAATTGTGGGAAAAACCACAGACTTTTCCAACGGAGTTAAGGATGGTCTCGTATTCGGCTATTCTGGAATTAATCAGTTTGTCCGATTTACGCAGGGCATGAGCCGTATCTCCGTACTGTCGAGCACCAGCCTTCATTTTTTTCACAAAGCCTTCCTCGTCATGAGCTCGCACAAGCCTTGATAGCGCTTCACATTCCGTGATAAATGCGTCATGCACTTCCAGAACCCCGGGATTTTCCATCTGGATAAGGGCATACAGATAGGGGTTCTGGCCAAGAATCCTGCCTACGAAATCCAGCATTATGTCGTAGACCGGGCTTACGAATTTTCTGGATCTTTTTACGTCGAAATTTAACCTATCAATGGTTGTTCCTATAGTAATGTAGGCAAAATGAGTAAGCCCCTGCACAACCGAAACAAGCCTGTCGTGTTCGGCTGCAGTAGTAATTTCAACATGTGCCCCTCCTTTCTCAAAAAGCTCCCTTATTCTCGGAAACCATTTCTCCGAACGTCCTTTTACAGGGACAAGAATGACAGTTTGCCCTCTTATTGTAGGAATTGTCGGGCCGAACATGGGATGTGTGCCGAGAATTTCCACTCCGGAAGGAGCGAATTTTCTCATGGCTACCATAGGCTTTACTTTAATAGAAGTAAAGTCCATAAGGAGGCTCCCGGCTTTCATTTTCGGGGCAAATTTAACAATAGTCTCTTCAGTTACATTAATCGGTACAGAGACAATTACTATGTCACTTTCCGGAACAGCTTCTTCGAGGTTCGAGGCAAAAGGAACTTCCAGTTTCCTTGCAATTTCCTTTTTTCCCCCTTTTCCCCAGACTGTAACTTCGTAACCTCTTTCTTTGAAAAAACGGGTAAACCACTGTCCCATTTCCCCGGTTCCGCCAAGGATCAGTACCTTCGTTTTTTCGGGACTTTGATCCTTACTGGTCTGGTTCCTGGGATTCAGGTCTGCATTCAAGCCTGCAAAGCCTCCAGGACAGTTCTTTTCATAAGTTCAACTGGAGGTTCGATTCCTGTCCAGAGCCTGAAAGCTTCAGCTCCCTGGTAGACAAGCATTGAAACCCCACTCACGGTCTTTGCGCCTGAGGCTTTTGCTTCTTTTAAGAGCCTGGTTTCCAGGGGATTATAAACAATATCAAAAACAGTAAGACCAGAGTAAAGCTCTTCGGCTGTGGCAATAGCAGTGTCTGTATTCGGGTGCATTCCGAGAGTCGTGGTGTTGATCAGGACATCGGCATCCTGCAACAGGGCTTTTAATCCGGAGAGCCCTCTTCCCTGAACTTTTCCAGAAAGGGCTGCGGCTGAGATATCTTTTGCAAGCTCAATAGCCCTTGCTTCGGTCCGGTTTATTATTGTGATTTCAGCACCATCGGCTGCAAGCTGAAAAGTAATAGCTCTTGCTGCTCCGCCTGCCCCCGCAACCACAATTTTAGACCCCCTTATTTCCACTGCAGCTTCCTGAAGCGCCTGTTTTGCTCCTAACCCGTCGGTATTGTATCCTTTTATTTCTCCGGTTTCCCCGAAGACGATAGTGTTTACAGCCCCTATCCTTTCAGCCAGTGGATCAGGTTTTATGCAGCCGAGTTTCAAAGCTATCTCTTTTAAAGGCATTGTCAGGTTCAGCCCTCCGAATCCCATAGCTTCAGCCCCAAGAATTGCTTTTTCCAGCTTTTCGGGTTTGACCCTGAAAGCGTGATAAATACAGTCCATCCCAAGGGCTGAAAAAGCCGCGTTATGCATTGGAGGAGAAAGGGAATGAGCTATAGGGTCTCCAAATACACCAAAAACTTGTTTCATTCAAGCAGCTCCATTATCTTCTTTACTTCATCCACCTGAAATTGTCCGGGAGCCGCAGAAACTGTGCCTTCAACAGTTGCATATGTCAGGACCGAACCGTAAAAAGGAGCAATTACCCTTGTATGTTTCCCGAGTTTGCCCATAGCGATCGCACACACAGCGCCTCCTGCCTCCCTGGCATCCAGTGCAACTCTTAACAGGTCAAGTACATCTCTCATCGAGTGCGGCATAACAGCAAGTTTCGCGATATCCGCCCCTGCCAGAAATGCCTCTTCAAGAGTAGTTTTCATTTCGTGAAAAGCCGGAGTTTTTGAAAAATCATGGGAAGAAATGATTACGGTTTTTCCGCAGGATTTTGCCGTTTTTACTACGTTGCCTCTCTCCTCCCTCCTGGCAGAGAGCTCGATGTCTACTGCATCTGGCCCGTCTTTCAGGGAAAAATGATTTGTAGAAAGGAGAGCTGTAAGAAGCCCGATTCTCTCGGATTCTTTCCCTTCCCATTTTCCTCCCTCCGTACTGGAGCGGTTTGTGAGAATTACCGGAAGCCTGGTCTCGGATTTTATTTTTCTGATTGTTTCTGCAGCTGTTTCCAGGTCCTTTATTCCAAGCAAATCCAGCCGGATTTCGAGAAGATCGGCTCCCATTTCGGCGGCCTTTTTTGAAGTTTCAAGGGGCTTTTCAAGGATTACTGCGACAACGGCAGATTTTTTCTCAAGGTCAAGCTGGCCAATATGAGTCATTGCTTGCTCCGGTTTTCTTTTTCCGCTTACAACTGTTTTTTTCGGTTTTCCTTTTCCGCCGACAACCGTTTTTTGGGAAGTTTTATTTTTGACAGTTATTTCTCTATAATCGTCTCTTCGATCTTTTTCCCAAAATGCCTGGCTCCCTCTTCCAGGCAAACCAGGACTTCATCGCCTTTCTTGAGTTTGGCAACTGAGATGGGATTTCCGTCTTTTCCGACCAGCTTGATGGTTTCAGCATTTTGCAGGATAGCGCTCAGAGTCCTGCCTCCTGCTCTTGCTTCAATAAGCATGAGAGGCCGGCTTTCGATCTTGACCCTGCCCACAATACCTTCTCTCTGTTTCCCTTTTGAATCTACAATGGTTACAGCATCTCCGGTCTGAAGTTCCGAGAGGTAGCGGGTTTTGTCTCCGATTTTTATATAAGAATGAACTGCACCTGCATTTACCCTGAATGGGCGGGCTGCCACATATGGGCTGTCGTCGGATTCGGAATTTACAAGGAACATGCCGCTTGCCTGAGAACCTATGAGCATGCCTTCTCCTTTTTGCATGAGATTGCATGTATCCACACAGACACGGTCTCCCATTCCAAGAGGTTCGACCCGGGTTACAACTGCTGACTCAAGCTCAGTGCTTTCGTTTCCTAGCTCCCTTGCAGCCTGGATGGTATCTTTTATTTCCTGAGGGTTCCCACTGTCAAGAAGGACTCCATCTGCTCCGGTTTCAAGGGTTTGGAAGGCCAATCTTGCCTCTTCGGCACTCTTTACCCCGAAGATAATTTTTACGTCATAACGCTGAAGTTCAGCTATCAGGTTTTCCAGAGGGATAACCTTCCAGTCCGTGCCCGTCACAATCAGGAAGTCGCAGACCTTTCCCAGCTCGGCTGCAAAATGCTCGTAGCGTTTGTCCCTGATTATAACATATCCACCTACAGCCACACCTTTATCCCTGAGAAGGGTTGCTGCGTTTATGTCAAGAGAACCCTGAGTCTCAAGGGGTAAGGGTTTTGTCCCATCGCCTTCTCCTCTTCTTCCAACGACAACGATCTCAGCCCCGGATTTATTGTCACGTCCAAAGGTTGCTATTGGAATGTTTCCCAATTCCCTGACTTTTTCGATGTTTCCTGGGCTTACAAGTACGCAGTCAGCTCCTGATTCAAGGCCTGTTGTAATTCTTTCTTTCTGTTGTTCCCATCCGCCTTCATCGGCTTTTATCCACACGCTTTTCTTTTTCAATGGCTTCAACCCCGGTAAACTTTCTGTTTTTTACTCAGGCCTTTTCCCTTTTAACTTTTGTTTCGGGTTCTGATTTTGCTTTTCAATATCTCGCTCTTATTTCAGCTGTTCGAGGGCTTCTTCTACAGGACGTCTGTGATGTACGATTTCACAAATAGCCCTGGTGAGTCTGACAGAATCACTGTGCTGAAAAACATTTCTTCCAATCGCAGCGCCTCTGGCACCGGCTTCCATTGCCCCGTCAATCATTTCCAGAAGTTCTAGATCCGTTGAGGTTTTAGGCCCTCCTGCAATAACTACAGGCACAGGGCAGCCTCTGACTACATCTCTGAAACTATCCGGGTCTCCGGTGTATACGGTTTTTACAACATCAGCCCCGAGTTCGGCTCCGATCCTTGCAGCATGTGCTACATTTATAGGGTCGTGCGGATTGGTGATTTTCTTTCCTCTGGGGTACATCATAGTAAGAAGAGGCATACCCCATTCCGTACAGTCTCTGGAGATTTTTCCGAGCTGCTCAAGCTGGTCAGCTTCAGTTTTAGACCCTACATTGATATGCATGGAAACAGCATCGCCCCCCATTTTAATTACTTCTTCCACTGTACAGACTTGAACCTTGGCATTTGGGTCAG
Organism: Methanosarcina sp. UBA402; assembly: GCA_002509325.1. GTDB lineage: Archaea > Halobacteriota > Methanosarcinia > Methanosarcinales > Methanosarcinaceae > Methanosarcina. The sequence continues at coordinate 19,591 of DADO01000025.1, forward strand.
GGCTCAGGGAAGAAGAACCACTTATATGCACGATAAGGCCTATGTCGTGGCCGTATCCACGGTGCCCGTATTTCACCATTCCTTTCTGCATAAGGACGGCGTTTGCTCCTCCTTCGGCAACTCTGTTAACTGTATCGGTGATATTGATAAGCCCTTCAATAGGCCCGTCTGAGATCCCATGATCCATGGGAATAACGACCATGTTTCTGCTTTCCCGGTTCATCAGCCTTTCTATTCGTATTTTTTTTCCAATTTCTGACATTATAATCCCCTCGAGCGCAAACTGCTCTTAGATTGTTATGGGTTGTATTTGTTGTAACGGTGTGTTAGTATGTGACATACTAGCATAGTGATCATATTTAAAGTTATTCCATCTGGCTTCAAGATAAACTATGCACTTTAATGAGAATGACTATTCTTGAACCTTTCTGTATAATAATGTTCTTTAACGATCATATCTTAGGGTTCACTTTTGGCTAGTGTCTCGTCAGCAGTAAAATGTCACATATAGTCGGTTACAGCTATTCAGAATCCTTTAATCCTTGAGGATTGAAGCGACACTAGAAAATTTTGCTAAGAATTAACAGTGCCATTGAAAAAACTCTCCAGATCATAGAATAAAACTGGATTCGAAGCATTCTGCTTGCGAAAACAGGCACAGGGCGAACTTCGAAACATATGAGAGTTAAAAAATTTCTATTGTATTCTGGGTTTTTGATTAATTGCAGTCAATGTTAGTGGAATTCAGGGTAATTTTGGCGATTCCAAAAGATATTAAAAAGTATCAGAATTAAAATAGGGTAAGCTTGACTAATAAAATATATAGCTCAGAGCGTTAGAAAAATACAATCAACAAAATACAACTATAAAAATACAAAAATATAAGTAACTATTCAGCCTATCAAAACATGACTGTTGATATTGATTCTAACGAAAACGAGGGAAAAAAAAAAAAAAAAAA
>DADO01000074.1:0-2806 GCA_002509325.1 Methanosarcina sp. UBA402
CTACAACAAATCGGAACTACTGGATAATGAAATGATAAATAGTAGATGAAAAGACAAACTGAGCGCAGGCAGGAAAATAGAAATAATTATAGAGATTGGATAAACTAATTATAAAGAAAGGTTGAACTGGACAAAGGTTTAAACCTCGTTGGTTTCCATGTGAATATTTTAGCAAAGGTTATTATATACTTCCGTTAATCTTTCTTTAGTTATTGATTGAGCTGATCCCAAAACTAAAGATCTGCTCTTTTGAATCCTGTGTTTAGAATTAGCAATCGAGTTTTTGATCACGAAAGTCTTGAAAAATGTAATTGACAAGAATGAGATGGATTTTGGAATAAACTATTAATTATGTTCTTTTTGATCATTTTTAGGACGCTGGGTGAGCAATAGCTCAGATGTGTTTTGGTACTAAATGTTTAACCTGAATTATAAATCCGATCCATTCTGATCGACTTCAGCTCAGTTCGAATAATCTTAAACTTCAGCTCAGTTTGAATAATCTTAAAATAGACCTTAATCTCCTTCAGATTAAGCTTACAAAATAATCCATCTTAAACTATAATTATTACAGATCCTTAGGAAGGAATTAAAAATGGCTCTGAAACCCAGAATTACGGAATCTCCTCCGGTTCGTTTGATTGATCTTAAGTCAAAGCCTTTCTTTATTGTAGCTTCTGTAGAAGTCGGAAATACCACAACCAAATCTATTCTTACGGCTACGAATATGGAGACTGGAAGGACCCATATAATAAATAAGGTCGTGCGGATGACCAGAGATGTCCGCCCCCCTAAGCCTGGGGAAGTTATATTCGGAAAGACACTTACAGATGTTGAGCTCACTCGTGAGGCTGTTGCAGAACTGGTACGTGACACCCTAACCGAATCAATGGAAATAGCAGGTCTGGATATAAAGACTGATCTGGACTTTGTAGTTCGTTCAACTGGGGTTGTTGCTGGTTTTGACTCTCCGGAAGATATAGGTGAATTTATCAAAGCCCTGGCAGATGGCTGCCTGATCGCAGGAGTCCCGCCCAAGAACATGACACCACCTATGTCGGTATTAAACATTCCCAAAAAGCTCCAAAAATACAGCAAACTGGAACAGGTGATCTTTGATGGGGCGGTCGCAGGCGTAGTGCCGCCGATAGGAGCAACTGGTGTTGAAATTGTTGCAAACGAAATGGAAGGGGAACTTGCAACCGCAGGGATTAAAGAAGCAGCCAAACTTACAGATGTCGATTTCAGAAGCCCCTGTATTTCAATTGACTTCGGGACAACCCTTGATGGCAGGATCACAAACTCAGACCAGCCTTACGCAAAAACAATAGGAAACTTCTGTGGATATGCCGGAGCAATTCCTGATGCTATTATCCGGGGCTCGAAGGCCGTAGATTCAAAAGTAGGAACTGCACTTGATGTTTTGGAAAAACAAAAACCTCCTTCTTTCCTTACCTTAAAGTTAAGGGCTAAAGCGATTGAGGCATATGCAAAGCGCATTCATGAACTTATTATTATAGAAAAAGTTCCAAAAGATAGAAAGAGATACGGAAGTGTGCCTGTAAGGCCTGATGCAGCCGAGGAAATAGGCGTAACTCTCATAGGTTGCGATGTAGGAGTAAACGGCTCTGATATGGGCAAACTCAGTGCTATAGGCATGGAAATCTGTAAGACTTATGGTCTTCAGTTTGTCTATGCAGTCATTGATGAGGTTATGGCGGGCGTGGTCTGCAAGCTGATTAAGGTTGCAAAAGAAGAAAGGCTTGTTTTTGAGGATACAACTATAGGAATCACCGGCAGGGCAGGTATTACAGGAAACAAGCCTAAATTGATCCTGAAATGTCTGGATGAAATGAATCTTGCCTCGAAAATAGATGAAAAGGTAGTCTTTGTAGATGACGGACTTGCCAGAGGCGCAGCCGTAATGGCTCGATGCATGAATTCTCTGGGCACGCCGAAAAACCCACTAGGTGGCAGGCACGGTGGGAAATGTATTCTTGGACAGAGGATAAAATTGCAAAATAAATAATATTGAAACACTGGGTATCCAGAATTCATTTGATACGTGGTAAATATTGAAATTTAAAAAGAGAGGATTTTAAAAGAGAAAATTTAAAATGCAGGGGGAATTAACCTCCTGCTCCTCCACCGCCGGCTTTTCCCAGGTCAAAGGCCTGCATTGTTTCTCTATTTTTCCTGAATCTTTCTTCCAGTTCCCCGGCAGTTAGTTCCTTTTCTTCTTTCTTTTCTTTAGCTTTAATCTCAGTTAGTTCAAGAGTTTCTTCTCTGTACCAGAGCTCTGTACTCTCGAGGAGAGCCCACACATTTCCCTGCTCGTCTTTTTTGATCTCAGTTACGCGGCTGACCGTATCACTGTTAACGTATTTGACAGTATCTTCCGCTTTAATGGGTTTCTTATTTCGCCCTACCGCTGTGATGACTTCAGCACCAGCCATGCTCTTTCACCTCGAAGGCTTCCAGGGCGCTGGCGTTTTAGGCCCTGTAAATCCCTTCTTTATAACCTTCTCTTATAATTAGCTGCTTTATAGGTTGTTCAGGCTCTCTAATAAAGCTTATGTGAAAACTTTTTTCTAAAAAATTTTGTCAAAAAATTGTATTGATCGAGCCTTTGGGAAGGCACGGTCAAGCAGGTTTTTAGAGATTTTAGGGTTAAATAATATACAGAATTGATTTTTTATATTCTTCTTTCTTTGTAACTATTCAGCCTATATAAAACAACATCAATAGCCATCTTTACTAATATCCAATAGACAAATTTCTGTAATTTGATTTTCTTTGACTGCTG
>DADO01000074.1:3016-6137 GCA_002509325.1 Methanosarcina sp. UBA402
TTGGAATCAATATCAACAGACATGTTTTGATAGGCTGAATAGTTACCTTTCTTTTAACCTTGATTAATCTCCATCCTGAGATCTCCCATTAGAGCAACTCTTTCGGCAAAAGCATTATGCCTGTGAATGCTTTCCTCGTTGGTCTGCTTAATGGTGATTACTGCATTATCAGGAAGGTTCGGAAACTCTTTTACTACATTGTCTGCCATGGTCCTTACGCAGTCTTCCACAAATTTCGGGTTCATATGAGCGGTTTCTACAACGACTTTTTCATCGGCGCGTTTCAAGACCTCATACACGCTGGAACTCATAGAGCGCTCAATGATGTTGATTATGTTTTCGAGGGAAACATCGAAATCATGCGCGACCTTAATTGAGATAATGCCTCTTCCGCGCTGGTTATGGGTAGCCATGGGAACCCTTTCCAGGAATTTTATAATTGTGTCACTGTCGACTCCAAGTTCGGAAAGCTCATTTGCAGCTTTATCTCGCATAATTTCCTGAGCGCAGGGGCAGGCTGTCATTCCTACAACTTCGGCACCTATCAATTTCTTCACATCAAAGTAGTTCTCGTCGCCCTGTCCTCTTACAGCCGAAGCTTCAGCAAAGATGTTTACAACTTCCTGGCATTTGATCCCAGTTGATGGAGAAGCACGCCTGATCATATATTCGCTTCTCATCCTAACTTCTGCCTGGTTGGCGTATTCATGCCTGCCAAGAAGGTTATGTGCGATATCACTACAAAGCTGTTCAATTTCATATACTGGTGTACTGAGTACTTTCTCCAGCACTTCGTCTACAGCTTCGAAGTTCCGTGAGAGATTTGCTCCCTTTCGATCGGAGGGAAGGTCAACAAAAACGTCAAATGTTGAAATCAGTACAATAGGACGTTTGTCTTTTCGCTTGATTTCAACAAGTTTTTTCATATTTGTTACCCCGACACGAGTAAGGTTTATAGCTATGCTTGGTTTGCTGGCCTGGACGTCCGGGAGGTTGAAAGTGCAATGTTCCATAATTAACCAGATCCATGAAAAGATGAATACTTGATTTTGTGAAATGAACCTTGATAATACGTAATTTTATTCCGTTTGGAAAAATATAATGACCATAAGAAGTTATAGCATGTAAACTTTGTGCTTTCCAGGTTCTTTTTCCAAAAGTATAATAATAACCTAATTTTCAAGTGTGCCCAAAATCTGTTTCCTGAAACTCATTTTGGACTGCATTCCTAACAAGATGCAATTATTTAAATATTTCCCATTTTGACAATAATATAGTAAAATTTAGTTTATATGTCCTCCGCAATTTGAGGGGAATTTTGCATAAACCAATAACTGCAGGCAACATCCTGAAGAAAGATTTTATATACTTTAAAACTTAATCAGTGTCTAGCAATACATTTGCGAGGTGACCTTTATGTCCAACACAAGAAATTTTGTTTTACGAGACGAAGAAGGCAATGAGCACGGAGTTTTCACTGGAAAACAGCCTCGGCAGGCCGCTCTGAAAGCTGCAAACCGGGGTGCCGGGACTAAATTAAAACCAGATACTATCCGCCTCAGAGAACGCGGGACAAAGAAGGTGCACGTTTTCAAGGCATGGAAGGAACTTGTCGAAGCCCCTGAAAATAGGCCTGACTGGATGCCTGAGAAAATCAGCAAGCCCTTTGTTAAGAAAGAAAGAATAGAAAAGATTGAATAAACCTAACTTCTCTTACATGCCCTGAAAAACGGGGTTCTTTTTTTTCTTTATTATTTAGATGCGGAGTTAGCCTGGGCTGTTTTCCAGTTTTTAACGTTATTCGGGCTGGCTTATTTCCTATAAATTATCAAAAATTTCCAACGCTTCTCAAAATTAGTCATATTATCTTTGTTTTTGCATGTTTCTTTGAGTTCTTATCTGTGCTTTTAACGATAAGTTTAAAAATAGATTTTCTGATTTCTACATCATGGAACTGAAAAGAGAAAACGTGCTCATTGAAGCCCTACCCTATATGCAGGAGTTCTATGACTCAATCATGGTTATCAAAGTGGGCGGGAATGCAATGGTCAGCCCCCAAATCATGGAGGACATTATAAAAGACGTTGTGCTCCTGCATTATGTGGGAATTAAACCCGTTATTGTACATGGAGGCGGGCCCGAAATTACAGAAAAAATGGAACGGATGGGCAAAAAGGCTGAGTTTTTCCAGGGCTTACGTATCACAGACGACGAGACTATGGAGATTGCCAGAATGGTGCTTGTCGGGAATATTAATACCAAAATTGTATCCCTTATCGGGGTCTGTGGAGGAAAAGGTATTGGGCTTACCGGTTACGATGGAAGAATGATCCTTGGGCATAAACAGGCTGCACAGAAGATAGCAGTCAATGGGATTGAGACTGAAGTTGACATTGGCTGGGTTGGGGAAAGCGAGGTCATTAATCCTGACATCCTCCATATAGTGCTCGAAAAAGGTTACATTCCGGTAATCTCGCCTATTGCTGTTGATGCGAAAGGCAATGCCCTGAATATTAACGCCGATACAGTAGCAGGCGACATTGCAGCAGCTCTGGACGCCAAAAAGCTTATTCTGATGACTGATGTCTCAGGTCTGCTTAGAAATATTAAAGATCCAACCAGCCGCATATCCCGTGTAACTCTGGAAGATATCGAGCCTCTTATCGCCGAAGGCGTTATACAGGGAGGTATGATTCCAAAACTCAAAGGTGCAGCAGTCGCAGTGAAAAACGGGGTCGAGAGCGCCCACATAATAAATGGAAGCGTTTCTCATTCAATGCTTCTTGAACTCTTTACCGACTGCGGAGTCGGAACCATGGTCTGCAGGTTGGAAAATCTAAATAAATAAATAAATAAATAAATGAAAATGACCCGAATACTTTTTAAAAGGTTTGATTGCAAACCCTAGCAGTGGCGTGATCACAATCCTTTTCAAAAAAGTTTGATCAAAAATATTAAACCCCTAGCAGCGGCGTGATCAACCTACGCAACTGTTGTGTTTGATTTTAAGCGCCTTATCCCCAAATCCTATTCGGCGTGATCAACCTGCGCAACTGTTGTGTTTGATTTTAAGCGCCTTATCCCCAAACCCTATCCAGCGTGATCAACCTGCGCAACTGTT
>DADO01000074.1:6461-8828 GCA_002509325.1 Methanosarcina sp. UBA402
TCCGGCGTGATCAACCTGCGCAACGGTTGCGGTACAACAGTTGCGCTCAAGAAGATTAATTTAGGGCGCTGATATTTATTTTCAGGCGCCTGTTTTTACTATATTTCAATCTAGAATAGGTGTTCCGTAGGTAAAGTCATCGAGTTCCAGAACCTTTTTCCAGAGTTCTTTGCATTCACAGTCTGTAGTACTGAGGTCTGCCGGGTCCTGGGTGAGTGAGAAGGTTCTGAGAGAGTCTGCGACGTCCGAGCTGCAGATTTTACAGTTGTGAGGTCCACGTTTTGAACCTGCCCCTACCGGGTCTGACATTAGGGGGAGATCAGGATGAGCGGCTTTTGCTCTTTGCAGGATCTCTACAATACTCCAGAGCCAGGGAGGGCGATACTGACCTTTTTCCCAGAGCGCTTCGACAAGGGTGCCTTTCTGGACATTGCAGAGGTTGATGGAAATTGTGTCAGCATAAGGAGCTGCCTCGTCTATGGAACGGACGATATCTTCCAGAGCCTGACGCTCGGAGAGGAAGAGAGGCTTTAGCATCAGGTATGCTTTTACGGTTGCCCCAAATTTTCTTGCGATTTCTGCGGCACGGATAAAATCCCTGAAGGTAAAACCTTTATTAATAGAATCCCTGCGTATCCTGTCTGAACTTGTCTCCAGCCCGAAAGCCAGCTCAAAGGGCTTATTTTTCAGGATCTTAAGACACTTCTGCACATTCTCTTCGGTTACGAAGTTAGGGCGGGTCTCCACAAGTACCTTGACAACCCTTGGATCGTCTGCAAGAGTTTTGAGAATCGCATCTCTTGCTTCGCGAGGCACCTCCTGTTCGTCAAGGAAACTGCCTGAGGTGAAAATCTTGACCATGAACTCAGGGATTTTTTCAGTTTTCCTCATTGCTTTTGCAAGCTGGGCTTTATAATCTTCCAGAGTTGGGGGTTCACTTGCGCAGTCATAGACATAACCGCACATAGTACATCCTCCAGCTTTTCCCCATCTGCAGCCAGCGCTCTTGAAGATTATGGTTAGAGTTTTTATCTGAACTCCGTCTACAAGGTCGACTCCTGTCCAACTTGCTGCAGGTTCGTCTATAGGAGAAGGTCTAACTTTAATCCGCTGCCGGATTTCCATTACTGCTTTATTCAGGGTCATTGGCATAAAAACTCGCATTTATTCAAACTCGATTGTTGCAGGCGGTTTGGGCGTTATATCATAGACCACCCTGGAGACTCCCGGAATCTCGGAGGTGATTCTGGCTTCCAGCTTTTTGAGTACATCCCAGGGGAGCTCAAGCGCTTCTGCAGTCATCCCGTCTCTGGATCCTATAGCCCTTACAGCTACAATCCAACCATAAGCCCGAATATCACCCTTTACGCCTGTGCCCTTACCAAGAATAGCAGCAAAAGTCTGCCAGGGGCAGAACCTGTCAAGAAGTTCTTCTTCCACTATAAAGTTGGCTTCCCGTACAACTTCAAGTTTCTCTTCTGTAATTTCCCCAAGAATCCGCACAGCCAGGCCAGGCCCAGGAAAAGGCATCCTTTCGCAGATCTCGTCAGGCAGCTGGAGCGCCCAGGCGACTTCTCGGACTTCGTCCTTGTAAAGGTCCTCGATAGGCTCAACGATCTTCTTGAAGTCTATTACGCTAGGCAGCCCCCCAACATTGTGATGGGACTTGATTCCGCCTTCGGACTCAATCCTGTCAGGGTAAATCGTACCCTGAATTAGGTAATCAGCTGCAAGCTTCCTTGCCTCTTCCTCAAACACGCGGATAAAAGTCTCGCCTATAGCTTTTCTTTTCTCTTCAGGGTCGGTTATGCCTTTTAGAGCTGCAAGGAACTTATCCTTTGCATATACGACGTCAAGGTCCATATGGGAAAAAATATGCTTTATCCTTTCCGTTTCTCCTTTCCTCATAAGCCCTGTATCAATATAGATTGGCTTCAGCCTGTCCCCAATCGCCCTGTAAGCAAGTTCTGCACAAACAGAACTGTCCACTCCGCCCGAAAGCGCAATAATTGCTTTCCCGTCCTTTGTTTCCTGGCTGATTTTCTCAACTGCTTTTGGAATAAATTTTTCGGGTTTTACCATTGAAATACTCCTTAAATAATGCTAATTAATTCCTTTGAAGAAATAACCGTGATTAGTGAATTGTGAAATTCTCTGGATTTGATTATATTTTATTGTGATATTTGTGATATATGAGTCTGTGCATGGGGTTTTGGTATTTAAAGGTATAGTAAAAAAGGGCGCCTATATTATTTGGTTTATATTGTTTCGGCTCTGTAGAAATCCTCTGAGATAACGGTTTTTCCATTTATTTGAACTGAATTCCCTGATATATTTTTACTTATTTATTTCAGAGTCTATTGAAGC
>DADO01000074.1:8962-23594 GCA_002509325.1 Methanosarcina sp. UBA402
AATTGCCTGATATATTTTTACTTATTTATTTCAGAGTCTATTGAAGCTGATTAAAGTAGGTTTTCTACAAAGCCTTAATATCCGTAGCTATTATGTGGCTCTTCGGGTGGAAGCTGAATGTCCTTTCCATGGGAGATGAGGAAGCCCGGGCTCTGGGCGTGAACCCAGAAATTTTTAAGTTTATTTTCATCGTTTTGGCCACGCTGGTGACGGCCATCTGTGTATCTTCTGTTGGGATTATCGCATGGGTCGGCCTGATGATGCCCCATGCCGCCCGCCTTGTCCAGGGGCCGGATAATCGTTTTGTAATTCCCACAGCAGCGTTGATGGGCGGCGTTTACATTATCTTTTGTGATACGATTGCGCGTACTCTGACCTCGGAGGAAATCCCTATTGGAATCATAACTGCTATTGCAGGTGCACCTTACCTCGTGTATCTGCTGCGTAGTAAAGAAAAGGAGATCTTCGGGTGATTATATGTTAAAAGTAGATAACCTGAGCTTTGAGTACAACAGCGTACCTGTATTAAAAGACTTTTCATTCAAGGTAGAGAAAGGTTCTTTATGCGGGCTTTTCGGGCCAAATGTTCCGGAAAGACAACTCTGTTCAAGTGCTGTATGAGCTTCCTTAAGTATGACAATGGCAGCATATCCATCGATGGATGTAACGTTAAGAGGAAAAACATCGGGGAGCTGGCAAAACTTGTTGCCTATGTACCCCAGGAACACAGACCGCCTTTTCCATATCTCGTCAAGGAGGTCGTGCTGATGGGGAGGACTCCTCACATGGGTGGTATCTTCGGCATCTCTGAAAATGACAAGAGTAAGGTTAAGGAAGCTATGGATATACTTGAGATTTCCCATCTCGCCGATAAGCCTTACAACCAGCTCAGTGGCGGGCAACGCCAGCTTGTGCTCATCGCAAGGGCAATGGCACAAGAAACGCCGTTGATGCTGCTAGACGAGCCTACATCCGCCCTGGACTTCTGCAACCAGATACGAATCTGGAATATTTTGAAAAAGATCTCCGCGAAAGGGACGACCATACTGGCCTGTAGCCATGACTCAAACCACATATCATGGTTCTGTGACGATGTTGTTGTCATGTACCGCGGAGGTCTGGTCGCAAAGGGGAATCCAAAAAGTGTGGTATCCGAGCAATTACTTAGCACTATATTTAATGATATTTGTAGTGTAGGCTACATGGACCGCCTGATGATGGTGTATCCGAAAAACATCCAAGTTGGGTGTCCAGTAGTTGCGATAAACAACAGTTCGCCATAAAGCTATTTACAGGCAGACACGACGTCAATATAATGTGATTTTGAGTTAAATGTTGCCGATGACATACAAGAATCCTGCACCCCTTCAAAAAATTAAAAATTAGAATTATATACAAAACTTTTCCAAAAATATTCTTATTAAACAACCGGAGAGGGCTTGATGACAGGAATAGGCAGTGAGAATTACGAATTTATCGGTAGGCTTGAAAGTATTGTAAGTTTCTAGAAAGCCTGACAGAGTCACAGAAAAGAATAGCCGATTACTGGATGGATGATAGAGGAGAAGGAAATTGTAGATTAAGGCGGGCGAAAATTTCTTAAATTAGGGAAAATATATGAAGAGTTGAAAAACGCGGAAAATCGAAAACGTATCCGGCTGGCAACAAAGTATGACTTAAGAAGAAGACAAGAAGTGCCTGGGTGTAGCCGCACTCCTTATCTTCCTATCTTTACCTTAAACCAAACATTTATAATGTTGACGCTAGGAATTAATAAATTTTCCTAAATTTTCACATGTTATATTTCTGCTTTTCAATCTTTTTCCGACCATTTTCGTGTTCATTGATCTCATTTTTTCTTTTTAATCTCTACTTTCTTGAATAATTTTTGATTTGTGTAGAGAGGTTACAGTTAATATAGCCGAATACTTTCACCCCACATACCTGCAACTTAAATATGATGAGCTTGAAACTTTACAGCGTCAGAATTTCAGACTAGATGTACTTTATGCCGGGGTCTGATTTGTCGCATCATAGAATCCTTTGTCACAACTTCGAAGGATCTATCATAAAAATAGAAATTCTTCATCAATAAACAAATAACCTGGCTATTAAGGAACTTGTCTATTATAGAAATAAAAATCTTAAGGTTACGGCTATCCAGGAGAGCATATCCATAACTTGATTTCTCTGTACTTTCCGGGGATTTATATTCTGGCGTGATATTTCTACAGGTCAGGAGGATTCGAAAACGAGCACTGAATATGGTTTTTTAATATCTAGTAAACACGAGCCTGAGCCCGAGCTTTCTCTGTCTGCCGGAATGTATTCAGCCCTGCACCAGTATTTCGGATATGCTTCTTTTCGTCCTTTGCAGGAGAAAATTATCAGGGATGTTCTGGAAAAAAAAGACGTCTTCGTGCTCATGCCTACAGGCGGGGGCAAATCAATGTGCTACCAGCTGCCTGCCCTTCTTATGGAAGGGGTTACAATTGTTGTTTCTCCCCTGATTTCCCTTATGAAAGATCAGGTTGACGGGCTTGAAGCGAACGGGATTGCTGCAGCCTGTATGAACAGTACTCAGAGTGCCAGGGAAATCCGGGACGTGAAGACAGCTTTTCTCGAAAACAGGTTAAAAGTTCTTTATGTTGCTCCAGAAAGGCTCATGATGCCAAAAACCTTTGCTTTTTTAAAGAAGGGAAAGGTCAGCCTTTTTGCAGTTGACGAAGCACATTGCATTTCTGAGTGGGGACATGATTTCCGGCCTGAGTACAGGAAATTGAAACTTTTGAGAGATCCAAAAACCGGATTTCCAGATATCCCAATTATTGCGCTTACGGCAACGGCCACAGAAAGGGTTCGAGAAGATATTGTATCACAACTCAAGCTTAATATAACTCCAGAGAAAGGCCTTTATGTAGCCAGTTTTAACCGTAAAAACCTTTACTATGAGGTCAGGCCAAAAAAAGAGACTTTTTCCGAGATCACTGACTACCTGCACAGGCATAGAGGTGAGGCAGGAATCATCTACTGTCAGAGCCGAAATAATGTCGAAGCCCTTACAAAAAAACTGAATCTTGCAGGTTTCAGGGCCCTTCCCTACCATGCAGGCCTTTCAGATACTGAGAGAACCCGAAACCAGGAACTGTTCATTAAAGATGACGTGGACATCATAGTAGCTACAATCGCTTTTGGTATGGGGATTGATAAGTCCAATGTACGTTTTGTAATCCACTATGACCTTCCCAGAAATCTTGAAAGCTACTATCAGGAAACAGGCAGAGGGGGAAGGGATGGAAGCCCATGCGAATGTATTCTTTTTTTCAGCAGAGGGGACCGCTTCAAGATCGAGTACTTTATTTCACAGAAGACAAAAGAAAAGGAAAGAGACGTTTCTCTTGTGCAATTAAGGCAGATGGTGGCTTATTGTGAAGGGAATAAATGCAGGCGTCAGACCTTGATGGAATACTTTGGTGAAGAACTTTCCGAACCCTGCGGGAACTGTGACTGCTGCCTTACTCCGAAAGATACCTTTGACGGGACTGAAGCTGCTAAGAAATTCATAACCTGCGTCCAGGAACTAAACCAACGCTTTGGCATTAATTATAACATTGATGTCCTCACAGGCTCAAAAAATAAAAAAATTCGACAAAATCGCCACGAGAGGTTAAAAAGCCATGGCACTGGCCGGGAATTTACAAAAGAGCAATGGAAATCATTAGCTTCCGAAATGGTAAATACCGGTCTTCTGGACGTGAGCGGAGCACGGTATCCGATATTAAAGCTGAACGCCATGAGCAGGAAAATTCTTACAGGAACTGAACGGATAGAGCTTGTCTGTCCTGAAGGCTTCTTGCCTGAGGCTGCAGAAGACCAGGGGCTTTCAATATCTGGCGGTATAAATGGCAAAAAAGCCGATGATCTGCATTTTTCTGCTGAAGAGTCTTTTTCAGATAAATTCTCAGCTGCAGCTGATATTTTGAAAACCTCTGAGGCGAAAAAAACCACGAAACCCGGAAAAGAACCTGATCCTATTCTTTTTGAGAGATTAAAAGCTTTAAGAAAGAAAATTGCCCTAAAGAGGAATCTACCCCCCTACATTATTTTCTCTGATACCTCTCTTAAGGAAATGGCTGCAAAATTCCCGCGCACCTCTGAGGAGTTCCATTCCATTACAGGAGTTGGAGAGCATAAACTGAAAAAGTACGGGGCTATTTTTCTTGAGGAAATCGAGAACTATTGCATAGATTATGGTTTAGTACCTTACGCTCTAGTACCTGGCGAAAAACCTGAAAATTCAGGAGCTGCCTGTAAAGATACTGAAAAAGAAGAAGTAGCCTCAAGAGAAGTTATTCAAAATAATGAAGAGCTTGATACTGAAATTGAGATATCTGGAATTAAAATATCCGGAACTGAAATGCCCGGAACTGAAATATCCGGAACTGAAATGCCCGGAACTGAAATGTCCGGAACTAAAATATCCGGAACTGAAATGTCCGGAACTAAAATATCCGGAACTGAAATATCCGGAACTAAAATATCCGGAACTGAATCTAACAACATAAACAGCTTAGAAGCTGGCAACTTGTCGAAAAAAAGGGCAAGATATCTGAACATGAGCATTCAGGATTGGTCAGAGAGAAATTCTTCGGCAGCCGGTTCTGAAGAAATGGATTCAGAAGGGATTTCTCCTGAATCAAGAGCTTTAGATGGCATCAAAGCAGATCCTTTTGAATCCGATTCTTTTGAAATGGATTCTCTGCAAAGAACTTATTCTCTTTTTAACAGGGGCATTGGGATTGATGAAATTGCTGAAATCCATGGTGTGAGTACCAGAACAGTTTTTGGTCAACTTGAACAGCTAGCTCTTTCTGGAAATGTAAAAAGTGTTGGAGGACTTTTGCCTCCCGAAAGACAAAAGCAGATAAAAGCTGCTCTGGAAACTCTTGAAATCGAATTAGATTCCCTGCTTCGGGCAAAATTAGGTGAGAACTGCCAGGAAGAAGAAATTAAATTTATCAAAGCCCTCCTTCTGTCAAGAATCTGTTTTTCCCGTACTGAAGGCAGTGAATAAAACCATTCCTGCGAATTTCGCGGGTTTTCTTAAATTTTTATGGTTTCCTAACTTTTATTTCTATTGTTTCCTGGTATTTAATTCTCGCTTCATTTCTTATTCGGGTTTTTAGTCCCAATTCCCAGAAATGGGATTATTCAACGTTTTTCCCATTTCTTGAGCTTCAGAATCTCAGACAGGGTTCCACCTCTCTTGATTTCATCGAAGAGTCTTTTTTCGGTTTTGTAAACTTCTTTTGCTCTTCTTGCCAGTTCATAGGCTCTTTCCGCAGGAATTACTACAACCCCACTTTCATCGCCAACTATGTAATCACCTGGCTTAACAGTCTGCCCACCGCAGGTTATTTCAGCATTGATTTCGCCTAATCCCTTAGGATCTCCGGCGTTAGGTACCGCATTACTGGTATAAATTGGAAGCCCCAGATTTTCGATTTCGTCAATATCTCTTGCAGCCCCTTCGATTACCACGCCTGCAATTCCCTTGTTTAAGGAACTCTGGGTTGCAAGCCCTCCCCAGCAGGCAATATCTTTATTCTCGTTGTAAATTACGATTACGTCTCCTTCTTTTGCAATATCAATTGCTTCCACGGGCTTTGCCCAGTCTCCGGGAAAAGTCTGCACAGTAACTGCGGTTCCTACCATTTTTCCTCTTACCAGAGGGCGAATGCCTTTCATTGCGCCTTTTCTGTGCATGGCATCAGAGATGTTTGAGGTGGATACTTCCTTTAGAATTGCCCTGATTTCCTGGTCTATAGTGTCGACATCGTGAATTTCTACGGCGTCCGGAGAATCTACACTCTGCCGGATTTTTCTTGCAGCTTCGGTTACGTTGTCAGAGCGGGTGATGTTTCCTCCAACAATCACAATTTTGGCTCCAGCCTTGACTGCCTGGACTGCACTATTTGCATCAAGCCCTCCAGCCACCGCAAGCTGTATTCTAACTCTTTGTGAAATTTCCTTGAGAAGGGATATGGGGTCTTTTCCTGTCATCTGCTGGTCTATGCCTATGTGTACGTTCAAATAGTCCACTCCAAGAGCCTCAAGTTCGACTGCTCTTTTTGCAGGGTCAGGGGCAGAAATGAGGTCTGCCATCAACCTGACTCCATATTTGTGGGCTGAACGGAGCGCGTCAAGTAATGTAGAATCATCGGCACTGCCTAGCACAATAACAATATCGGATCCAGCTTTTGCTGCCATCTCGACTTCCATGGCTCCCGTATCCACAGTTTTCATATCTGCCAGAATAGTCCGGTCTGGAAAAGCTTTTCTCATGGTACGGATTGCATCCATCCCTTCACTCTTGATCAGGGGAGTTCCTATTTCTATCCAGTCCGCACCTCCTGCTATAGCTTCTTTTGCAATTTCAACCGAGCGGTCTAATTCCAGAAGATCAAGCGCAACCTGAATTATGGGGACTATAGTATCACCTCAAGCGAGAAATCGAGAAAGCTGAGACTTATATGCATTTTATCAGTTGTCCTGTATATTTTTCTGGTTTTTAATCCGGGTTTACTTTATATAATTTCCGGTTTTTATATCCATTGTTTTTTTTAAATTCGTTTTTTCTTAATTTAATTTTTAATTTGATTCTCTTAATTCAATTTTTAATTTGAGTTTTTCATACCCTATATTTCTTTTTATTTGTGACTTTTTGTGTCAATGTTGTTATTTTATATCTGACATAAATAGATAAGAATGAGCATTAAGTACTCATTATATAAACTTGATGAATGTACAATATTTTCTGAGGGAAGACAGTGGAAAAAGACGATAGAATGAATGAGAAAAACGCCTCAGATAAATATATAACCGCTGAGGAACGCAAACAGCTGCTTTCGACTCTACATTCTCGCCTTTTCTGGGTCGGTCAAAATATCCCGGATTATGTGGAATTTGAAGGGAAAACTTATCCTCTGCGCAATTATGTGTGGAAATTGATCCAAAAAAACGAACTCAGTCCAGCTGAGAAATCAAGGATAGATAAATGCATCGAAATCATCTCAGCAAAGGAAAGAAAGAATGAAAGAGAACTGGAAGAAAAGCCCCTTACTTCAGAAGAAGCAAGAAAACTCTATCATGAGACTGCAGGCTTATTGCGTGCAATAACCGATCTGAAGGAAATCGAGAGCGGAGCCTTTAGAGAAAATACGAATCGCTTTCAGGAAAAGTTCGCTAATCAGAGGATTAAAGACACGAAACGCTGGCTTGAGTTTATTAAAAATGTGTCCAGATAATGTGCAAAATTGAGACACGGGATGGAGTTTAACTACTTCAGTACTTAGAAATTCTGGAGCAAAAGTTATATCTCTGTGAACCATTTTATGAAAACAGGATGTCACTTAAGAACAGGCATGTTATCTCTGTTAAAGACTTTTCGCGGGAAGAAATCGACTACATTCTGGACACCGCAGAAAAGCTTGAGCCTGCAGCCAGAGGAGAAGAAAGGCTCAGGCTGCTGGATGGGAAAATTATAGCTCTTCTTTTTTTTGAACCAAGCACAAGGACAAGGTTATCTTTTGAGGCTGCTGTGCATAGGCTCGGAGGACAGGTTCTCCACCTGGGTTCCGTGGAGGCAAGTTCGGTAATGAAAGGAGAAAATCTTGCCGATAATATGCGTGTAACCAGCAATTATGCGGATCTTATAGTATTGCGTCATCCTCTTGACGGATCGGCACGAATGGCTACTGAATTTGCAAGCGTCCCTATAATCAACGGTGGAGACGGCTCTGTGAATCACCCTACACAAACTTTCCTTGATCTTTTTACCATCCGTAGGGAGAGCCATCTCGAGGGCCTGAAGATCGCTATGGCAGGAGACCTGAAATATGGAAGAACAGTTCATTCCCTATGCCATGCTTTATCCCTGTACGGAGCTGAAATGACTTTTGTTTCGCCTCCTGAACTCAGGATGCCCTCGGAGATTGTCAGGGATCTTCAGAAGAATAGAATCAGCGTAAAAGAAACTGATTCCCTTGAGGAAATTATTGGGGATGTCGAAGTTCTTTATATGACAAGGGTTCAAAAGGAACGTTTCCTTGATCCTGAAGAATATGAAAAGGTTAAAAACAAGTTGAAGATTACAGGCGACCTGCTGAGTACTGCGGGTCCAAATCTCAAGATTCTTCACCCTCTCCCACGTGTCGATGAGATCTTCCCTGAAGTGGATTCAACGCCTCATGCATGTTACTTCAAGCAGGCTTTCTATGGGATCCCTGTCCGGATGGCACTTCTTGCTCTTGCTACGGGAGTGATTGAATGAGAGTAAAACGGAACTTGAAGATCCAGGCAATTGAATGCGGAACAGTAATCGACCATATAAAAGCAGGCCAGGCTTTAAATGTCCTGCGCATACTTGGGATTTCCAGCGATTTTCGAGCTACTATAAGTTTTGTTATGAATGCGTCCGGGGCAAGGGGCAAAAAGGATGTTGTGAAAATCGAGGATAAGAAACTCAGCATCGAAGAACTCAACAGGATTACCCTTATCTCTCCGAAAGCCACTATCAATATTATCAGGGATTTTAAAGTAGTGCAGAAAAATAATGTTGTACTTCCTTCTTATGTTGAAGGCATTGTACGCTGCACTAACCCAAACTGTATCTCTAATAGCAACGAACCCATAAAATCTAAATTTTTCGTGCTTCAGGAAGATGAAGAAAGAGTAGCTCTCCAGTGCCTGTACTGTGAACACGTAATTTCGGAAAATATTGCCGAAAATTTACTGTGAATGTTTCTGTGGAGAATTCTAAAACTAAAGATAGCTTCAGAAATACATCAAAATTAGAGGAGTATTAAAGGAGCCTGAAAAAATATTTGCTGTGACCGGAGGGATATTTTTCGATCCGGTTAAAGCATTCTTACTTCGATTGTTATATTAATTCTGCTCTTTTATCAGCATTAGTAGCCGTTATTAAAGGCATCGAGTTTCTTATATATGGCTTCTCCAGATGGATACGTTGTGCAGCACGTGCATTCGCCGCAATATAAAAACACTTTCTGCCATGCATCACTGCTAGCCCTTACGTCACTTCCAAGTGAGTTATTCTCCATCCATCTGTCGGCTTCCATAATTATGTCTATCTCGCAAGAGGGGGGGCAACAGCCGCTATTTATATTCAGTTTGGCAGCAACAAGTGCATTGAACATATTGTAGGTTTTGTCCCCTTTTACAGGCGTTCGCATTATTTCTATCGCTTCTTCCTTATTATAGTCCTTACAGCCAATGGTGATCGTTTCTCCAGGCCAGTCATCAGGATGGTTTTTCCAGTAGCCAGGACTTTTACATTCTACGACATCACACGCTGCTGCAATTCCACTGAGTGCAATCAGACATACAGTTATCATTAATATTTTAGTAAGATACCTCAAGTTTTTCACTCCCGTGTATGTAATTATTTCGGGCTAAAAAGAAAAGAATTTGAGAATTATTGGCAATGTTATATAATTTTTACCAAATAAGTCTTCATAATTCCTAATTAGCCTATTTTTCCCCAATCACTACTATTATTCTCAAATATTTAAAACCTTTCAATATATAATTTATTATTAAGTTTTAACCCGCCAATCTGTATGAGACTTAACCTGGGATTATTACAAAGGCCCATTATCTCTTTAAATGCGTGCTGAGGCGGTTTCTTCAGTGTGTATAGAAAGAGATATGAATTGGGGCGGAGAAATAATTAAGTACGCCTGAATCGGAGAAAAATTAATGTTGTTGGAAGGAAAAAATACAGAATATATCAACACTCAGGAACGAAATAAGCTCCTCTGGAGCCTCAGGAGTGATTTTGCCTGGGCAGGGAAGAAAATTCCTGAAAGCGTAGAAATCGATGGCAAGGAATATAGATTACGAGATCTGGTCCGGAAACTTGGAGAAGCCGAATTAATCGATCCAGATGAAGCTGCTGATATTAGAGTTCTTATCCCGAAACTCAGAGCAAGGGCAAAAGCAGACGAAGAACTGCTGGAAACCGAAGAGCTTACAAAAGCAGAAGCTGAAACTCTTTACGAGGAAGCAACTGGACTCTTGAGGGCTGCAATGGAGTTAAAGGACAGGCTTGAGGGAAAAGGAGGCGAAGGAAATGCTGACGAACTTAAAAGGATGCTCAACACCCAGAAGCTTGTGGACGAAAAGCGCTGGCAGGAGCTTATTAAAAGCCTGAAATAATGAGCTTATTGCATCTTTTTCAGGCATTTCCAGTCTCTTGAGTGTTATAATTTAGAGTAGTTCTTTCTCTGTCTTTCATTTTCTATTCATTCTCGTTTTTGAAAATCGCTATAAGTTCTTCAGGTTCTTTGGTATACAACCAGATTCTCAGGTTTGAGTTTGTGGTTACTTTAAGAGCCTGCTGATAAGGCGCCATGAGTTCGCTGTTGTAAAACATTATAAGGAACATTGTTAGTAATGCAAGCTGCCCCAGAAATTGACTGAGTTCAATGTAGTCTGGAAATGACATTTTCAGATCGTACAAAGTTGTCATTATCTCTTTTTTAAAGTAAAGGGGTATCCAGATTACGTAAAGTAGGCGTATCAGCCAGCAACCGAAACGATTTCCTGTCCTTCTTATTGAGATTTGTTTAATCTCCTCTTTTTTGATCACAACTAACTTACGCATAGGTTTCTTGATCATGATTTTTCCGGGCATTACTGTTACTGAAGCAGTATTTGGAAGGTTAAGAAATAACATGAGAGGCATAAGGAACATAATAAGGCCTGAAAAAATGACTAAATAAGAGCCTTCAGGAATACATGTCCAGAAAAATAATGAGACTATTATTGTGAAAAAAGTGATTATTAATACCCATAATACCCACTTCCCGTCAAAGAGGCTAACCCGCGCCTTAAGAATTCTACTTTCGTGCAGATCCAAGGGAGATGGTACTAGCTGAATGTTCCTATTTTCTAATTTAAAGTCAGGGTAATTGTCTTCCTCCCTTCCGTTCCTGAGGGAGTTTTTCATCGGGCACCAGCCCATCAATTTTTTGACCTGATCAAAAATAAAAATCTTAGCTGGCATTTATTCATTCTCCCGAATGATGTATGAGTTTTTCCACTTTCCATAGTTTTTGTCGAAATAAATCGTTCTGTGGTTCTTTTTCTGCCAATATATTAGCTGGAAATAATTAAGCCACATCCCGATCACTATTCCACCCATAAATGAAAAGGTTACTTGCAAATAAAAATTCTTTAACACATCTCCAGAAAAAATCCAATAAAAAAGTATTGCGTAGAAAATTAGGGTCATTATTCGAATCACTTTTTCCATGCCGGAATAATCGAGAACGAGTTCTTGTGCGAGAGTATCGTACCTATGCATCTGTTTTTTCCAATCAAAAACGAAAAAAATTACGAAAACGAAAAATCCGGCGAGTAAATAGGCTAGGTTTAGACCTAAGTGATTAATTGCCAGAGTATATATGAGTGTAAATAAAATATTAATCAGGAGAGTATATGTACTCGTTTTCCGAATCCATCCGAGATTCTTCTGATCTCCATCATCTCCCTTAGCTCTATCCGGGATATCAGATTCAAAAATTCCAAAGTTAGTTTGCTGTTTTGCTTCATGCGTTTTTGCATTCGGGCACCATCCCATCAGCTTTTTTATGTACTTTGCTTCCCGGTTCACAGTTCTACCTCCTTTTCTCCGAGAGCATACATCTTTTGGGATCTCTTTTCACTTTGTATATAAATTCTCATGTGATTTTTCTTCTCCCAGTAAAATAGCTGAAGACAGGCTCCCCACATAGTAAGAATCCAAGTTGCTGCAATAAAAGAGTACATTGACTGAGAGTTAATAGAAGAAGGTGTATAAGACAAGAAAACCATAGGTGGGAAACTCAAAAACAAAATTAGGGATAAGAAAACAAAGAAGAGTACTATTTTAGAGACATAACGAACAGTGGGTTTTTTTGCTGCGGCATCGTACTCACGTATCTGCTTTTTCCAAAAAAGTAAATTTATCAGCAAAGAAAACAAAATGCCTAAGAAGAAGAACTCTGAATTTATACCTTTTAGGAACAGCATAATTATGTAAATAGGAGTCAAGAAAAGGGTTGGGAGGAGTAGTCTGGCATCAAGCCTGGAAAAACGGCTCAGAGCTATTGGGCTCCTGGCTTTTTCTCCTCCAGATTGATCATATAATTCAAAATTGACAGAGCTAATCCGGGATCCGGTTTCAAATGTTTTTGCATTTGGGCACCATCCCATCAGCTTTTTTATGTACTTTGCTTCTCGGTTCACAGTTTTCCCTCCTTTTCTCCGAGAGCATACAGCTTTTGCTGTCCCTTCTCTCTTTTCATATACATTTTCATATGGTTTTTCCTCTCCCAGTAAATTAGCTGGAAATAGAAGCCCCACATCAGAACCAGGGTCCCTGTAGTGAAGGAATACAGTGCCTGGTCGTTAAGAAGATAGGCTGCATGAGACGAGATATAGGGCAAGAAAGTCATGAGCAAACTAAAACCCAAAAATAGGAATAAAAAAACATAAAAGAATGTTTTTCTAAAAGAAGGAGAAACGACAGGATTTCTTTTCACGGCGTCGTATTGATGCATCTGCTTTTTCCAGCCGAGCAAATAGATCGGTAAAGAAAGTGCAAGGCCAAGAAGGAAAGCCTCTGTATTTATACCTTTTTGAAATAGGTTTATATAAACAGGAGTAAAGAAAATTGGTAGCAAGAGTAGTAGGGTATCAAGCCTGGAATGCTGGCTAGGAATATTCAAACTTCCTGCTTTTTCTTCTTCTGACCGATCATTTGCTTCAAAATTAGCAGAGCTAATTTGAGATTCGGTTTTAAGTGTTTTTGCATTCGGGCACCATCCCATCAACTTTTTTATGTATCTGGATCCCCAGTTCATAGTTCTCCCTCCTTTTCTCCAAGGACGTACAGCTTTTGGAACCCCTTTTCAGTTTTTATATAAATTTTCATGTGATTTTTCTTCTCCCAGTAAATTAACTGAAGATATTCAAGCCACATACTGACCAAGAAACCTCCAATGAATGAAATCATTGCTTGAACGGCAAGTACCCCACCATTAGCTTTAATGTAAGATAGCACAAAATAAACCACTAACACGGTCGCGAATGTAGTAATTTTTCTCTTATTTGAGTACTCGGTAACTGGTTGTTTTATCAGGTTGTCATATCTTTGCATTTGAGTCTTCCAGTAAAGTATTGTGACTGACAGGGAAATAAAAGACCCGGCAAGTAAAAAAGTCATTTTTATGCCTGTTTGATAAAATACCAGGAGAGAGATAATAGTGAAAAAAGTGTAAACGAGGAGAGTTCGCGTACTTGCTTTCCGTAGCCAGCCGGGATTTTTCAGATCTCCGTTTTCTCCCCCTGCTCTGTCTGGAATATCAGATTCAAAATTTTCAAGGTTAATATGCTGTCTGGCTTCATGTGCTCTAACATTAGGACACCATCCCATCAGTTTCTTGATGTATTTCAGAGCCATAGTTATTACTCCATTCACGAATCTAAAATGTAGATCTCTGGTGTGTAATACCCTTCCAGAAGCACTATTTTTCCATTTTTCTTTTCCCAGTATACATCCGTAAGGTAATACAGAAAAGCTGTCAAACAAAAACCGGAAATAAACGTCAAAATGACTCTCCAGCCAAGCATTGAAGACTGTATAAGCAGTATTATCAGACTTAATATTCCAGCTATAGTTGTTAATTTATTTTTCATCTGAACACTTTTGCTGGAGTTTTTCACTTTATTCAAGAAATGCCAGTTCCAGATGCAAATAAGCAGGTTAAAAATTGCTCCTGCAATTAGTCCAAACGTGAAATCTTCATTTCTGGGAGTATATCCTAGAAATCCAATTCCTAATATGGAAAAAAGAGTCAGCCCGAAGGATATAATTAATGCTCTGTTATGGCGTTTGTTCCACCAACCTGAGGGCGAAACTGGAGAGGTTCCAGCATCTTTCCCTTTGGACTGGTTATTCATCTTAAAATATTCTGAGTATTTGGAATGCTGGGATTCAAATGTTTTTGCATTCGGGCACCATCCCATCAGTTTTTTGATCTGATCAAAAACAAAAATCTTAATGGGCATTTATTTTTTCTCCTGAATAATGTATGATTTCTTCCACGTTCCGTAACTTTTGTTGAAATAAATTGTTTTGTGGTTCTTCTTCTCCCAGTATATCAGCTGGAAATAGCTCAGCCACATCCCAATCATGAAACCTCCCATAAATGAAAACGTTGCTTGCAGGGCAGCTTCATGTCCTTTAATTAAAAGGATAAATATCAAAATAAATACATACGAGAGTGCAGAGTACAGCTTTTCCTTATTCGAGTAGTCGATAACCGGATACTTTACCAGAGCATCATACCTTTTCATTTGAGCCTTCCAGTAAAGTATTATGACTGACAGAGAAATGAAAGATCCGGCAAGTAGAAGGATCAGGTTTATACCCAGAATCAGGTTTAAACCCAGATGATTAATTACCAGGAAATAACCAAGTGTAAGAAACGTGTTAATTAGAAGGGTTTGGATACTTGTTTTCCGTAGCCAGCCGAAGTTTTTCAGATCTCCGTTTTCTCCCCCT
>DADO01000074.1:23758-28307 GCA_002509325.1 Methanosarcina sp. UBA402
CTCTGTCTGGAATATCAGATTCAAAATTTTCAAGGTTAATATGCTGTCTGGCTTCATGTGCTCTAACATTAGGACACCATCCCATCAGTTTCTTGATGAATTTTTCTGACCCGTTCATTCCAGTTCCCTCTTTCCTTCAGGGCATGCGTTCCGGGAATATATTGTCCTGAACCCGCCTTCACTTTTCGTACAAATTCTCATGTGGTTTTCCCTGCTTCAGCATCTACCGCGTAAAAAGATGCTTTCTCTACAATCAATGTCTTCTTATTTTTCCGCTCCCAGTAAACCACTTCAAAGTACTGGGTCCAGACAATTAAAATGAAACCTGAGAGAAATGCATATATCTCTCTAATGGAGCTGCCAGTCTTTACAGCGAAATAACTGATGATGAAGCTACCAATGAATATGAGTCCAATTATAATCAGATAGTTAACTAACATCTGTTTCCTGGTTACCTGCAACCTTCCGAATCCTCCGGCAGCAGCTTTGTTGAGTCTGCGCCATTCGGTTACTATTGTAAATAGGCTGAACACCAAACCTGAGATTATACCTATCATAAATAGGTCCAATCTGCTTTTCCCCTCTGAAATAAAAAAGCCAATAGCCAGCAGCGTGAGAATTAGTGAGTTCAATAGAATCCTGTTGCGGTATTTGTTCCACCATCCCGGAGTGGTGCGGGTTGGTTCTCCAGCACTACCGGACACACTTACCATCAGTTCATCGAATTGCACTGCTTTTCTGGCTTCCATAACACCCGCATTCGGGCACCACCCCATCAGTTTCCTTATACTCTTTATGACTACATTCATTGTTACCCTTTCCCCCATTTTACCGCCTTTAGTCAGGCTTATTCTATCGATTCTTTTAATTTCTCAAATAATTCGTCAGCTATTTTTGTGGGATCATTTGTACTCTGGAGTTTGAGCTGCATTTCATCTGCAAAATCCCAGAGCAGTTCGATACATTCTCTGTATCGATCACAGGAGCCGCATTCTCCTTCGTGTTCGTACCAGACCTGTATCCCATGCTTTGCCGAGACAAAGATTATCGCGTTGGCTTTGAAAGGGACCGATATGCCGAAGAGAATTCCTTTCTTTGAGTCCAGTTTTTCGACTTCTATCCTGTTTGCCCTGGCCATTTCGAGCAGAGTTTCCTCGATACGTTTATCCATGCTGAGGAGGGCTCTTGAAACCGCCTGTCTTGAGACTCCGAAATGTTTTGCAATATTGATATTCGGAAGCCCATTTCGACGCAAGACCCAGAATTCAAACTGTTTTTCACCTGCTGGAAGGAACATAAGTAAACATCTGCACGTTGACTATTTATAGCTTACTGTTACTAAACTTTTCAAACTCTCTGCCCAAAAATTTCTTCTCTCTAGAACAAGTCCTGAAATTTCTCAAGAATATTTTGATGAGTTGGCCACAAAAAATATATGGAAGATGATTAAAACCTCCCTCATTCGTTAATTTTTCTGTAAGCTCGAACATTAAATTAAATTTGATTATTATATAACGTAAAATTGTAGGTACAATGAGGCTCTTTTATGCAAAAGAAAGACGAGTTTGAAACAAATCCTGAAGTCATATATCTTTCTAAAGACTCAAAAACCAAACATGAAGAAGAAAGAACGAAGAACGAAACTGAGGAATTTGGGGTTGAAGCTAAAGCAGCGGTTGATTCTAGAATCTATGAACGTCCCTCTTTTTTTCTCGGTGCCCTTTTTATTATTGTTTTTGGAGGCATTGGAAGCAAATATGAAAGCGTATTTTCCATCGAATATGAAGGAAAAACCATAGTTGTACTCTACCATGGTTTCTGTCTCGTTTCGGCCGGAGATAGGCTCCTTATTCACGGGAAGTGGTATAAGAGAAAAAAGCTGGGGATACAGGGAAATGTTGTTGTTGCAGATAGAGTTGAAAACCTGAGTTCTGAGCTCGTCTTCAGCAAGAAATGATCTTAGCTGTCTATGTAGTTTATATTAACTATAGCTCAAACTTATATTAACTATAGCTCAAACTCAAATTATGTATTGTATTAATATATTATTAATGATTCAAAACTAATAAATTAGAAATCAGGTTTTAGTCAAATTGAATCAGGTCAAAAATAAGAAATTAAATGATTCTGTTTTGGGCTAAAAATGCGGGTGGGCCTAATAAGAAAACTCATGGCCCAGGTGTATTATTCTAAATTTTTAAATTGCTGATGTAAAATTGTCGATCTAAGCTATTGCTTTACAAACCGAGCACATCATCCATGGAATAAATTCCTGGTTTTTGCCCGCAGACCCATTCGGCTGCACGAACTGCCCCT
Organism: Methanosarcina sp. UBA402; assembly: GCA_002509325.1. Lineage (GTDB taxonomy): Archaea > Halobacteriota > Methanosarcinia > Methanosarcinales > Methanosarcinaceae > Methanosarcina. Next base: position 26,075 of record DADO01000074.1, read on the forward strand.
TTGGCAAAGATCTGGCGGGAATGAGCCATGTGCTTGATCTCAATCCTTTCAGAGTTGCCTGCAAAAAGGACAGTGTGGTCGCCTGTGATATCTCCGGCGCGGACTCCATGAATTCCGATTTCTTTCCCGCGCGGGGCAATGCCCTCTCTGCCGTAGACGTATTCCTTTCCGCCAAGAGCCTCACTGATAACGTCGGCTGCCCTAAGTGCAGTTCCGCTTGGGGCATCTTTTTTCTGGTTGTGGTGGGCTTCTATAATCTCGATGTCATAATCTGCAAGGTATTTTGCAGCTTCCCTGAGTATCTTGAAAAAGACGTTAACGCCTACCGAATAATTCGGAGAGATTACGGCACTTACCTGGCCTTCCTTGATAGCATCGTCGATTGCTGCCCGCTGCTCTGGAGTCAAGCCTGTCGTTCCTATAATAAGATTTACTCCGGCTCTGGCTGCTATTGGGGCGTTAACTGCGGTTGCGCCAGCTATCGTGAAGTCGATAAGTACATCAGCTTTGCTTTCTTTCAAAACAGCTTCAAGATCTTTAACATCCGAGATTTTAACTCCCAGGTTTCCTACACGGGCAAATTCCCCTGCATCCTTTCCGAAGTTATTGATGTCAAAAGCAGCAACAAGTTTCATGTCCGTAGAATTGGTGATGTTCTCCACAATTAAAGAGCCCATCCTGCCGCAGGCTCCGAGTACTGCTGTGTTGATCATTCAATAACCCCCAATTTCCTGAGTTCATCCACAACCTTCTGAGTATTTGTCTCGCCAAGAGGCGCGAGTGGAAGTCTCAGGTGCCCGCTTGCAAAGCCTGCAAGTTCTGCAGCTTTTTTGACTGGAATCGGGTTAGTTTCCAGGAAAAGGGCACGAATCAGAGGGGCAACCTCAAAATGGATCTTTCTTGCGGTTTCGTAATCCCCGGCTAAAGCTGCATTTACCATTCTAGACATTCTGTCAGGCACTATATTTGCAGCAACGGAAATGACTCCTCTACCTCCCACAGAGATAATAGGAAGAGTCAAACCATCCTCGCCTGAAAGAACAACAAAATCTTCATCTGCAGTATTTTCCAGGATCTGGGAAACTTTACCGATATTTCCACTGGCTTCTTTAATTCCCACAATATTCTCAACTTTTGCAAGTTCGGCAATGACCTCTACTGGCATGTCCTGCCCTGTACGGGAAGGGACATTATAGAGAATCATAGGAATATCGACGGCCTCTGCAATTTTCTTGAAGTGCGCAAGCAAGCCTGCAGGATTTGGCTTGTTATAATAGGGAGAAATCAGAAGTACACCATCAACGCCTGCATCTGCAGCGTGTTTTGTAAACTGGAGAGCTTCTCCTGTGTTATTTGAGCCTGTTCCTGCAATTACAGGAACTTTTGAACATTCCACTGCAATATCTATTAATTCTTCATGCTCAAGTGCGGAAAGAGTTGCGGATTCTCCGGTAGTGCCACAGGGTACAATCCCTGCAACCCCTCCCTCTTCAACAAATTCAATATTCCTTTGTAGGCCTTCCCTGTCAATCCTGTCATCCTTTGTAAAAGGAGTTATCAGGGCAGGCATTGCTCCTTCAAACATGTCAGATATCCCCGCCTGTTTCCCGGAAGTGAATTCAATGTTCGCAATGTTCGGAAGTAAATTCAATGTTCGGAAGTAAATTTAATGTTCGGAAGTAAATTCAATATTCAGTATACTTTCATGCGTGCAACTTTTCTTGTGACGTAACCTGCAACCCTATTCCTTGTAACTTTACTTTCAATGGTTGTGTATTTTGTCACAAGAGTTTTGTTAGTTTCAAAGTCTTTTGTGAAGACATCCCCATGGTTCTCAATCAGTCTCAGTGCGATTCTTTTTATATTTGTCTGTCTTATATTTCCCATCGTATCTCCTCTTAGAGGCGTTTGCTGTTTTTTTAGTCCAGTTATTCAATTCTATTTCTATTTTTCTTACATGTTTTCCTTTGAATTCTGGTTAACGTGAAGCCGGGAGTAGAAAATAGTTTTTTGCTGCTTATTTTCTTCTCTCGAATTGACAGATTTAGTGAAAACTGGATATATAATTTGATGGATAATGATTTTGTCGACTAATAGGTCACTTGAGATTTATAAGTTTTGGGGTGAACATAATGGTCTAATGCCGTGAGATTTATCATTTTTTTCTCAATTATTGAGCGCATAATAGATGCTGATAATTATCCTTCATTGGTCATCGGTTAAGGAATTCTCT
>DADO01000074.1:28615-29321 GCA_002509325.1 Methanosarcina sp. UBA402
ATCACGATTCTTCACTTAACCGAAAACGCATGAATTATCCTTTAATATATGCTTTGCAGCGTCTTTACATATTACCCTTTATTTCCTCTTTACATAATCTGTTTTTCCGAGAAACCGGTCAAGAGTCCCTGCATTAGTAAATACACCCTCTCTTACTCCTTTACGGTTAATGAAGAGTCCTATTAATACAAAAATTAGGCCAAGATCAGGCTTTGCCTTAACAGCAATTGCTCCCAACAAAATGAGGGAAGAAGCTGCAAGTCCCTTCAGGGCTCCTTTTCTATAAGAACGATAACCTGTTCTTTTAAAGATCCGGATATCTCGAAGTGTCAGAAAGAGGACTACAAAATAGGCAAGCATCACGATTTTAAGATACATTCTTTTCTCCATTTTCTGTTTTTGTTTTTGCACTTCCTGTTCCTTCCTGCTCCTTTATCAAATTGAAAATAGGCTTTTGATTTCCTTCTGACCTTATATCCTAATCATTTTGTAGGGAGCAGGCGAAAATTGATTAGTATATCAGTGTGCAAGCAAACAGATATGCAAATTACGTATATTAGATGATATATAAAACCAGCAGGTTTTGGATCTGCAGGTTTTGGATCTGCAGGTTTTGGATCTCTTAGCAATTTTAAAATTGAAAGGTAAAATAAGGAAAAATATTTTTCAGTTTTTAATTGGTTTTCATTTGGATTCGGTTAAGATA
>DADO01000074.1:29541-44351 GCA_002509325.1 Methanosarcina sp. UBA402
ATTGGATATCAATATGCGATTAGAATATGAGTAGTCAATTTTGGGTTAACAAAATCCTTAACCGAATACAAATAAATTGGTTTTACATATCCAGACTGATTAGCCCGCTCAGGAATAGGAATCCAAGAAATATCGGTTGATGAATGAAATATATGATCAGAGAATGTTGTCCTGCTCTAGAAAACAGCCTGAAGAGAGGATTTTTTCCAGTATAGGGAATTTCAAATTGTCTTTTTCCAGTAGCGTACAGGAAGTTCCCCAGGAAAACTCCTGCGAGCAGTACTCCAAACCAGGGAAATATAGGGAAGTAGTCTATGGTCCTGAAGTTTTCGGGAGTAAATCCAAGCCAGAGTAGGCTGGAAAACCCAAAAGTTGTGCCCTTGAGGTAAAATCCTGAAAGACCGAAAATCAGGCTGAAAAAAAGATTTTCTTTTCCATATTTAAGGAAAGGATATACGAGCACAGCCGAAACTCCGAAAAAATGCAGGATTCCGAAGACGATATACTCTTCAGGTAAAAAGATCCAGGTTATGCCTGTGAGTAAAAGCCCCATTAAATAGAGTTTGAGTCCCCTTTTCAGATACTTTAATAAGTTTTCTGCTTTCTTTCCACAGTTTTCTGTTTTCTTTCCACAGTTTTCTGCTCCCGTTTCACTGAGCTCTTTATTAAGGGCTCTTGAATGACTTATAGAAAGGGCAGTTCCTGAGATGAGGATAAAGAGTAAAGCTGAGGACCTGCCTGCATATAAGATTAGGCCTGACCTGATCTGAATGTCCGCAAGCCCGAAAAAATCCAGGTCATAAAGAAAATGGTACAGGAGCATCAAAAGGACAGCAAACCCTCGCAGAAAATCTATTTCCCAGAAACGGTCTGCATATCTTGCCATGAGGTTTTCTCCGGAGCACAAAAAATTCTGTTTATTAAGAAGGCGATCTTCTTTTAAAGGATATATTTATAATTTATGTTTTATCCATGAGAAAACGGATAATTTATGCTTTATTCAGGAGAAGGCGGATAATTCATGTTTTATCTATGAGAAAACGGTGCTTCTCTTTTCTTCCAATTGTTTGTGCAGGATTTTATATGAAGAAGCGTAAATCCCCGAGGTCTTCAGCCTGGGGGATATAAGCGTCAACTTCCTCAATTTACTTTTCGTTATGTTTCGGCTTCATATAGGCTATCGAACAATGTAAATATTAGGCATAGGTTAGCGAGAACCAAGCAACCTTTGTTAAAGAGTCCACCATCAGGCTCAGTAGGTCGCAGAAAAACCTTCGACTCTAGCTTGTTACTACGTAAAGCCGAAACGAGCGAAAGAGCGAAACTCAATAAGGCAGGAACTGCCTGAATTAAAGCCTTTGGAGATGCCGATGGTCATCTGTGAATTAGGAAGCAGCTCAGTATTTAGCCTAGGGGTAGTTCACATTAATCCAAGACCGGGGCCTGTGTGTGGAATTATTCCATATAAAAATACGTTTATCGAGCCGTGAATCATTACCACAAGTAGGAGACTTCGGGTTCTATAAAATAAATATCCGAGGAAACCTCCTACCAGGAAGGTATATACAATTTCGTAGGCAGTGCCGTAAGCCGAATGCATCATCCCGAAAAGGAGGCTTGAAAGGAAGATTCCCCCAGCTGGCCCCAGGAACTCTTCCAGGCTTGTCTGGAGAATAGACCTGAAGATGAGTTCTTCTATCAGCCCAACAAGGAAAACCATTATGATTATGAGTATCAACAAGTTTTTCATTGAAAGGTCTGGAATAAATTCTCTTGCCCCTACTAGTGCATATTCTACTTGCCCGAAAACCAAACCTGCAAGGACAGCCAGAGGAAGGTAGATCCGTATCTTCCTGAGGGTATCCCTTTTTTTCTCATATGTCATTTTCTGATGAACGGTAGCAAGAGTTATTGGAATTGCCAGGGGCGCATAAATAAATACGAACGAATAAAGATTTCTCTCGAAAAAGATTGGCATTGAGAAATTTACCAATCTGAAAATTGTCAGAAGCAAGAGAGCCTGGTAGATTTTCCTTATCTCATGTATTTTCATAGTAGCTATAGAATATGACAACGCCAGCAGAAGCAAGGTATAAGCTATTGAGGCTTCTTTTAACCTTCCTCCAAAAATTAACAATTCGATGAGGGTAATTGCAGTTATAGGGATTCCTGCATAGAGTATATTTTTCAGGAATCCGGTTTTTTCTTCAGTTTTCATTTTAAACATTTTCCCTAGCTCCGGCAAAGAGACCTTTCCTGCTTCCAGCTCTGAAGGTGGAAAGTCCGGAAGTGCCATCTTCAAGCCTCCTCAGTAACATTAATCCAGAGATGCAGGTTCCTGTAAGGTATGGTTTTCTCAGTTTCGTTAAAGAGCAGAAACTCCAGTTTCATATTTTTCCCTTCAAAAGGTGGCGTAAAAGTAATCGGCTTTTCCCAGGACATATTATGCTCAAGCCTTATCTTTTTTTGATTATCCGGGAGAGATAGAGACCTGTTTTCAAGCTTTACGTCCATTGTATAATCCACGGGTCTGTACTCGTGGTTTATTATCCCCACAGTAACTGTCCCTTTTTCTCCCAGTAGAAATTCTGTAGGATAGTCACTTGTTGTTTTGTTGCTGCCAAGAATATAAAACTCAGTGAAAGGCTCTCCCTCTTTAGGGCTTCCTATTATGTAGGCAAGACTCCCCATAGAAGCAAGGATAGAAAGGATCAGGATAAATGCAAGAGTCTTATCAGTTTTCGACTCAGGCTTTTCAAGAATTTCTGCCTTCATATTCAGGTAAGATGTTTTGAATGGAACTCCAAAAGCTTCGGCTTCAGGCAGTAATCTTCTTCTGTAGTACGCAATTGCACACATCAGGAGAATAAAAACTGAGAATTCTGTCAGTACAGGAATCTCCCTGATTCCCCAGGTGGAATAATTCAGGCTAAGTCCCAGTACTGGGACGATTGCAATACTCAGTCCGAAGGAAATTGCAGCTCTCTCAATTCCTTCAAGATCTTTTTTTGCAGGGAAGAGAGCTCCAGCGAGGGCGTAGCCTGGCAAGAAAAGCACCAGAATAATGCCCAGACACGTACGCAGGAAACTTCCGCTAAGTACAGGCACGAGTACAAAGACGTTAGTAATAAGCACAAGACCTGCAACAAGCAGCAGGTCTGCGGGAAGTTGTCTATTTCTGGCCATTCTTACCACTATTAAAATTTTTTATAATCTGTCTTCTTTGGATTTATACTTATGTAAGCCTTCCATCAACCTGCTTCTATTGCACTTTTCAAGTAAGGCTTAACCTTCAGGTAGCTTTTACAGGAAAATAAAGGAGAATAGATCAGTTTTTTGAAAAATACCCTTAATTCTCAAATTCTGACTCCCTTAATTCTGACGCCCCTTAATTGATAAGGTTTCTTTGTATGAAAGTTTTTCCTTCTTTTGAAAGACTTTTTTTCAGCTTGTGTTATTGTTTGCGTAACCTGGGTATATTTCAACCCACTCTTGTAAATTTCTGGGTATACATAGAAAATTTTATTTTGTATTTCTCCCTCTTTTCCAAGCATGAATGTACTAGTTACAGGAGGGGCAGGTTTCATAGGCTCCCATATAGCTGAATATTTTGCTGAAGTAGGACATACTGTCAGGATTCTTGACAATCTTGCCACTGGGTTCCTCAGAAATATTCCACAGTTTAAAAACATCGAATTCATCCAGGGTGATATTTGTGATTCTCGTTCAGTCGAAAAGGCGGTTTCGGGCATGGATTATGTTTTTCATGAAGCCGCTCTTGTATCCGTGCCTTTAAGTTGTGAAAGGCCTGCTGAGGCTTTCCAGATTAATACTCTTGGGACCCTTAATGTACTACAGGCCTGCGTTAAAGCCGAGGTTGAAAAATTTGTGATAGCCTCTTCAGCTGCACTCTACGGAAATAATCCAATCCTTCCAAAACGTGAGGACATGTATCCTGAACCGGCCTCTCCTTATGCTATTTCTAAACTTGATGGGGAATACCTGGCAAGGATGTTCTATGAGGTTCACGGGCTTCGGACCACTTGTTTGCGTTATTTCAATGTTTACGGTCCCCGCCAGGACCCAAAATCCCCATATGCAGCTGTTATTCCAATTTTCCTTGAGAGGGCAAAATCAGGAAAGGATCTTGTTATTTATGGGGACGGACTTCAGAGCCGGGACTTTGTGCATGTTAAAGATATAGTCAGGGCAAACGTTGCAGCTCTTGAACATGGGGACGGGCAGGTTTTTAACGTGGCTATGGGAAAAAGCGTAACTGTTCTGGAACTTGCCGAGCAGATTATTAAGCTGACTGGCTCTTCTAGCAAGATTGTACATGCCGCTGCAAGAGCAGGGGATGTCCGGGATTCAAAAGCGGATGTTTCAAAAATTTCAGGCTGGTGGAGAGGAGAAGTTGAACTGCAGGACGGATTAAAAAGCCTAATTTAATGGATTTTAAGAGCGGCTTGCTTTCTAAAATAGAATGGATGCTGCTGCTTAATTAAGAGCAGCATTCATCGGCTTGAAAGATATACAATTTCTTTGTTTTAAAATATTCTGAAAATAGAATAAATATTTTCTATTTTTATTTTTTTAGGGCCTCTTTTTCCCATTATTTAGAACCCATTTTCTTCACTATAAGCACACCAATGAGGATAATTATAATAAAGAATCCTGCTACGAAATTGAAAATCTTCGAAACTTCCTGGTTTTTGTTTCCCTGGGAGATCATATTGGATCCTATGTCCGAACTGGGTTTGTTTGATGTTTTTAACTCTGACGATCTCTGGGTTTCTCCAGTTTCCTCGATTGCCATTATGTTCGTTCTTGCTGTGATTGCAAACGGGGAGAAGTTGGGTGTACTAGCCTCAAAATAAATGTAATCCTTATCTTCATCCACTTTTTTCGTTGAAAGGGGATTCCAAATCTCTCCGCTGTAATGCTGCAGAATTATCGAATTAACATTAATTCGGTTTTCTGTGATCCAGGTTTTATCCACCTTGAAACCTATAATAGCGTTTTTAAGATTATTAGGGTTTTCGAAAGTCCCGTCTCCAATTTTAATGTTGAAATTATTATAGACTTCTCCTTCTGGTTTGGTAGATGCCATAAAAGATTTTTCTTTCAGTTCTTCAATAGTGGTTACTGTAGTTTCAGTAGTTTTCTTAGAATAAAAGTTGATGTAATTGACACAAGTATCGCTTTTAGTGAACTCAAATCTTATCTGACTGTTCTTTGTAACAAACTGTTTGCATTGTTCTTTAATCCGAATATTTATCTCAGGTTCGCGGTTATTTTCTGAGTACTTGTTTTTATTTTTTCCTTTTCCGCCACTACTGCCTTTTGATTTAATTTCCACTTCAGTCTGGGTAAGTCCTACAAGTCCTTTTTCAGGACTGTATGCTCCTACAAAAAGATAGTAGCTGTCTGGAGGCAAGTCAAAAGCAGTAAGTGACAGTGACTTCTGGCCTTTTCCCCCTATTGCTATTGAGCCTTTGCCCTCTCCTATTAGGGTCTGAATTTCTGTCTGGAGCTCGTTTTTAGTTAGCTTTGATCTATAATTTGATGAGTCTAAATCAAATTCATCAATAAGATTCATTTCGTTTACTATTACCGAAGTACCATTCCTTGTGCCGTCACAATCAATCTTTATATTTGCCTTATATGCCTTCTCTCTTATGAGCACAGCTCCATATGTGCAATCACTTTCAATGTGAGAGTCCTCAAGTTCCATGTTTATGTCCAGATTTTCCCCTTTTACTATGTATGGTGGAGACGAAACCGATAGTTTGTGTTCTGTTACCACAAACGCAGTTGCAGAAAAGGTTGTCAGGCTGCCGTTTTCATTTTCCTGGACTATAACTATACAGTACTGTCCTGCATCCAGCGGCCCAAGATTGTAATCTAATAAATCACCATTCGTCCCTAAAATAGTAGAGTACTTTTTGTAATTTCCATCCATGTTGTTGTGGAAGAGGCTGGTTAAGTTTCCTGCATCTCCTGCTTTAAGGGCATCAAGTATCCCATACACAGATTCCGACGTCATATTGAAAAGGCAAATCTCCACATCTCCTTTCAGAGAAGAATCCCCATAAAAAGACACGTTTATATTTTCCCCGGGCAGGTAAATGGGAAGGGTACAGTAGATAGAAGTTGATGGATAGGTTATCGTGTAACTTTCTTCTTCGTGTTTGTTTAAGGTTCCGGAGACTCCACCATATTCAATAGATTTAGGGCCACGATATGTGATCTTTATAGGACGAGGAAGCTGAATTCCTCTCTCTTCATCTGGATATCCAATTGTAATCCAGTTTCCTTCGTCCGGGTCGCTAGTATGGTCTAGAATATAAACAACTCTATCGGTAAAATTTATACTGCCAATCGGGCTTATATCCTTCGGGCTTATATCCTTTTCATTATTGTCTGCAAGTGCTGTTGCAGAAGTTAATATGAAAATGGTTATTGCAATTGTTAATAGATTTTTCTTCAAACATATACCTCCACTCTATTTTCAGATATTTTTAAGAAGCCAATCGCATGATAGCAAAGTTTCTTCCATGTTTAATCAATAGGAACTGGGGTCTTTTACTTCATTTTCTTACTTCATTTTCTTACTTCACTTCTTGCTTCATTTTCTTGCTTCATTTTCTTATTTCATTTTCTTATTTCATTTTCTTATTTCATTTTCTTCTTGAGTATATAATCAGGATAAGGGCGACTGCTCCCATTCCTATCAACACATAATATTTATCTACAGAAGAGCCGAGGAATTCATGTTTTTGGGTATCTTTTCCAGAGGAGGTTGCCTGGATTTCGTCTTCATCTAATTTTTTGTCTAAAGTAAAGTTTTCAGAATCATTTTTTTCTTCCTGAGCTTCGGAAGTGATTGGTTCTGGAGAGCTTTCAATCTCTGGCAAAAGAGAAGATTCATTTTTTGTAGTTGGAGAAAACTTGGTCTTTTTAGAGGACGAACTGGATGAAGATGAATATGAGTTTGAAGCTGAATGTGCTTCAGGCTGAACAGTTACCTTTTTCGTTATGCTTCCCACTTTCATCTCAAAGTCCCCAGCAGGAACGGCTTTTGTATTGTAGGAATAACTGAAATCTCCTTTTGAGTCAGCTTCTATCCCTTGATAAGCTGTAATCTTCAAATCCACACTTGAAGTATCTTCTTTGGCGTCCCCGTCAATCTTTATTGTGTAAGTTCCAGGAGGAACCCTCGACTGAGATACGGTTGCAGTTTCTCCTGAATCTTTTGAGCTTTTTGCTATCCATACAAGAATTTTTACCCTCACATTGAGATCTTTGGCTCCCTTAGCCTCAACTGTGAAAAAGTTATTTAATCCCGCTGGAATTTTTACATCTTCAAGAATATATTCAAACTTGCCCGCTGAGGCTGGAATAGTTTTCTCAAAGGTCACGAACACATCGACTTTCTCTCCAGGAGATGCACTCCCTTTTATACTAATGGTGTCCCCACAAACAGGTTCTTGAGGGGAAAATTCCCAGCTATTAACGGACGCAGTTGCAGGAGAAATTAGAAGTAAAACCAGAACCGAAAGTGAGGTGACCATGAAAGTCAGTCGATTTCTTTTCTTAAGGAAATTAGTTAACTTATACACCAGAGTTGCCCCTTTCAAACTAGATCTTATTTATTTTTCAAATGTGTTCTAATTGTTTTAGTCATAATTGATTTGTGTAAACTTACCGGAAATTATGCTTGTTAAAACACAGTGTAAACTTTTTAAACATCTTACTATATATTTTTATCTATAGTTTCTGAGTAATATGGCAAAAATAGGAGTTTATTTAAGATTCACATTTAAAAATAGTTTACACGATGCTGATCAGTATATATTTTAAAATTCCGGAGATAACTTTTTATTTGTGCTATCACAATCTTCTGATAATCATATCGTATAATTGTAAACTGTTATCTCATTTCCTAAATTTCCTATTTCAATTTCGGAATGCTCTATAACTTATCGATCTAAACTTTCTTAAAAATATCAATCTTTATAATGGATAGAATTGGGACAATTTCACGAATTAACACGGCTTTGAATCCATTTTCTTTGCTGCTTATTTGATTGCTTATACTATTAAAATATCAAAACTGACAAAAGTTTTTTATATGTTACAGTTCTCTTATACATATACTTTCAAATAAATATGAAAAGTCGCCATATTTTTATGGGGGAATTAATATATTATTGAGCATTATTTCATCAAGTGCCATCTCTTCAAGTGCATTTTCAATGATTACAACTCCTGGACTTCCTCAATATGGAGCTTTAGTAGTAGTCGGACTTATAGCCTTTCTTTCTCTAAAAGAGATTCTTTCAGCATCTGAAAAGTGGAATCGTTCCCTTAACAGTTCTTTCAACCTGGTAATCCTACCTTTAATGTTATGTTTTGCGGGAATTGTCTTCTTTAAAATCTCAGAGATTATTCTACCTTAATAACTTGCTCAACTGTAATTTGATCAACTGGGAATCTGCCTTTACTCTATAATTTCTTTTATTTTTTACAAAAACAAATTCGTTTTTATTTTATTTTTATTTTCTTAAACTAACTCGATGATTCATAACCACTGGAATGTCTACAGTCTGGAAAATGTGGAATACTCTACCCTATCTTTTTCTTCCAGATCGTAAGTTCTTTCAGTATTTTATTTGTAGTTGGCTATAAACAGGAAGTTCTAATTTTCGTAATGAGCTGTAGCTTAAACTTTAGAGTTAAACTCAACCCCGCCGGGAACTTTGAAATAAAGTGGGAAGCATAAAAAAGGTAACTGTTTTTTACAGAACTAATTTAAAATTATTAAAATCCTGTCCCTCCTCCCATATAATGGGGAAGGATCCCAAAAAGGAAAACATTGATAAAGCCATGAAGAACAACAATAAAGGGCAAGCTTTTAGTTTTATAAAAGGCTAGTCCCATAAAAAGTCCTATGAAGCCTGTATATAAAACTTCATGAAAGGTGCCGTACCCTGAGTGCATGAGCCCGAAAAGAAGACCTGTAATTAATAGCGCTTCTCTTACACTGAGCGCCTGTTCAAGCCTTGTCTGGAGGATTGACCTGAAAATAAGTTCCTCAATTAGGCCCACGAAGAAAACCATTACAAAAGAGAGTTTAAGTAAGTTTTCGAAGGTTAGATCAGGAATCAAGTACTCTGCTTTTATTGTCAAATACTCTCCAAACCCAAGAGCTAAACTCAAGGGAATCGAAAGGACCATATAAGTCTTTATATTCTTCATGGATACCCCTATCTGCTCAAGGGAGTAGCGCTGGTGAATTATTACAACTGCTACCGGAATTGCAAGGGGGCCATAGATAAAAACAAATGCATAAAGAGTTGTCTCAAAAAAGACAGGCATTGAAAGATTTATGAGTCTAAGGACAGGGAGGAGCATAAGCGCCTGGTGGATTTTCTGGACTTCTGGGTCCTTTACCGAAATATTGGAAAGACAAAGTGCAATCAAACTCCCAATGTGCATCCATATAGCTATTCCAACTTTTCCCGATAAAATTAAAATTTCAGCAAGTCCAATACACAGGACCGGAATTGCGGTAAAGAGCCTGCGTTTCTTGAATTCGAAATTCTTTTGATCTTTTTCTTCAATTTCTGGGGGGTTAGTTGACTTTTGCATGGAATAACTCCTTCAATGAGGGAGATTTAGTTTTATTTCGTATTTTCTTTGTCAAAAAACTTTATCACTTTAAAACAAATTATTATCAATTTTGTCTCAGTAACTGTATAAACTATATTCATAGGTATATATAAATTTTCATCAACAGTATGTCTTTGATGATAACTAAGCTTCCATGAAGCTCTGAGGTATCCTCTGAGGTGTCCTCTGAGGTAGTCCTAAAAATAGAAAAAAATAGAATTTTTACCCACGCCTTTTGCTAGGGTGGGAATAATCTTACACGGAATAAATAATTTTACACGTTAGTTCTTGCCAGGAAACAAAGATATCCAGGATGGATTCCCGACACATTAAAAAAATTACAAAAAAGGGTAGATTCTTCTTAAAAATTAAAAGATTAGTCTGGATGATTTAATTGCATAAACGGATAGCCTGCAGATTTAGGGGCTTTCCTTGTTTAAACTGTCTTTTTAGCTTCGTACATTCAAGCTTCCAGTTGGGTTGTATTTACATCTATCCAGAGATGAAGGTCTCTATAAGGCACACTTTTCTCAGTCTCATTAAAGAGCAGGAACTGAAGCTTCATATTCTTTCCCTCAAATTCAGGCGTAAGAATTACTGGTTCTTCCCATGTTTCGTTATGGGCAAGAGTAATATGCTTCAAATTTTCCGGAAGGAACATTGATTTATTTTCAAGTTTTATTTCCATTGTGTAATTTGTGGGTCTATACTCATGGTTTACGATTCCTACGATTACAGTTCCACTCTCTCCAAGAATATATTTTGTAGAATAATTATCTGCCTTTCCTTCAGATCCAAGAATATAGAACTCCGTGAAATGTTCTCCTTCTTTTGGACTCATGATCACAAAAGCGAGGGTTGCTATAGACAGGAGAATTGAAAAAATTAGGATAACCGTTAGAGTTTTATCCAGTTTTGATTCTGATTTTTCCATAATCTCGGCTTTGAGCGAAAGTGCTGTTGCCCTGAAGGAAATATCGAAAGTCTCGCTTTCTGGAAGCTTTACTCTCCTCAGATATGCAAGCCCACACATGATAAAGATGAACATGGACAGGCTTATGAGGATTGGATGAAGCCTGATTCCCCAGGGTGTGTAATTAAGACCAAGGCCTATTAGAGGTACAACTGCAATACTCAGACCGAAAGAAAGAGCCACTCGTTCGATCCCGTCAAGATCAGATTTTGCAGGGAAAAGTGCTGCAATCAGAGAATATCCTGGAAGGAAAAGTACAAGGGGAAGCCCAAGTACATTCCGGAGCAGGGTTTCACTTATTCCAGGAGTAAGCACAAAGATGTCTGTAAGGAGCACAAGCCCCATGACAATAATAAGGTCTGAGGGTACTTTTTTTCCGGTCATATGGGTCATCCAGCTTTTAATCAAAAATTATATTTTTTTTAATTTCTTTTAGAAAAATAAATATTTTTAATTTCTTTTAGAAAAATAAATATTTTTAATTTCTTTTAGAAAAATAAATATTTTTCTAATGCATTTTATTCTTTCGCTTTTTTTCCGGGTCATGGAATATTAGGCGATTTTTCTCCAATTCCAATGCTCATTTGGCATGAAAGTCTTTCAAGTACTTTCATTTCTTTGTGCCTGTTACTCGAAAAATTTCATGTCCGTTTTATTCAATTCATACCAATGGTATACAATTTTTCTTATAATACGTTTCCCTCTTTATTTATAATTACCTTTTTACATATTTTCCTGAACCTTTTTCTCAATTCCCTCAGATTGTTTTTTTCTAACAGGGCAGTTAATTATTATATCTCATGAACGTCTTAATGTTTTCATTCTTAATAGTTTTCTCCTCCAGTTCAGGCAAACTCAGTTAATTTGTCTTATCTCTGATAATTTTGTTTTGGCATGAAAGTCTTTCAAGTACTTTCATTTCTTTGGCATGAAAGTCTTTCAAGTACTTTCATTTCTTTGTGCCTGTTACTCGAAGAATTTCATGTCCGTTTTATTTGGTATTTCAGTGTTAAAAAATGCGGCAAGTGGTAAGCAGGAATAAATATAGCTTTGAAACCAAAATATTTCTAGGTAAGTTTTCAAGAAGATCTACAAGCCTGCGGGACTGAAATCCTGAAGGTGATGAGCTCCCTTACTATCGATTTTGAAGCTTATTCTATTATCAATATAAATCTATATTTTTTTAAATCTCTCAGTTAATATAGATGTTCAATTAATGTTATTTCAATGGTATAACTTTATACTTATATTTGATATAGAGGCTTAGGATACTTGTATAACTTATAAATTATTTTTATAAATCCCAACTATCAATACATTTATATATCTATTTTCTAAATTCATTTTTTAAAAACTAATACTGTTATACTGTTGAACAGACCCAATCTCGTCCAGATTTAATGGTTTTTAGGGTCTTCATAAATAACTTTCTCTAAACAGTATAGTTATGTAATACACCAGGGGGGTCATCAAGTATGAGTAATCAGCTATCTATGGGAATTGGCGATCAGTCCATAATACACAAAAAAGATAAATGCGATGTGAGCAAAGCCTCTAAAAATATCACAGCAATCCTTTCTGCCTACAATGAAGAAATGTCCATAGGAAGCATTATACTTCTTACGAGGCTTTATACTGATAGAGTAATTGTGGTTGATGATGCCAGTTCAGATCGGACAGCCGAGATAGCAAAAAAAGCCGGAGCTGAAGTGGTCATACACAAAACTAACAGGGGGAAAGGCGCAGCTCTAGAAACAGGTTTTAAAGCTGCAGTTCACCTCGGCGCCGATATAATTGTGACAATGGACTCAAAAGGCCACCATAACCCTGTTGACATTCCTAGACTTGTTTCCCCAATAATTAAAGGAAGCGCAGATATGGTTAACGGTAGCCAGTTAAATAATGGCATGAACAGAAATATTCCAATCTACCGTCATGTAGGTAAGACAATAATGGGCAAGTTCACCAGCGTAAATACAGGCAAGATTACTGAGAGTCAGTCTGGTTTCTGCGCTTTTACAGCTTCCACTGCAGGTGTTTTTCACTTTGATGCACAGGGCGTGGTAACAGAAAGTGATATCTTCTCAGAAGCAAAGAAATTTGACATTCGTATAAAAGATGTAGAATTTGGAGATCTTCGCGACTTTGAAGGTCCGGTCAAGTTCATTCCTGGAGTTCTGAAGAAAGTAATGAAGGATGTAGAGATCAATAAACCACTGTATTTATATTCAGTTCCAGGTTTTGCCCTAGCTACATGTGGTTTCTATATGGGTTTGAAATCTCTTGAAGCTTTTCTCCTTGGAATAGAAAGTCTCCATTTCTGGTCTGTATTTCTGATGATTTTTCTATGTCTAGCCGGGATGTATATGACAGTGAGAGGGATTGTGATACATTCCCTGGTAGGTGTGACCACAGAAACTGAAGCTGTATAAATTCTATATGCAATTATTAAGGCGCATACTCAGGAAGTCTTATCAAATTTTCTCTTTATTTTCTCTTTAAATTCATCAGGCTCGGAAATCTCTAATTATCTTTTTTATCTGTGTATTGGTTTTCAAAATATACAGGTAATAAATCCCTATAATCACTCCGGAAAAAACAACAAGCAAAATCTGGTTTATTTCTGCGGTTTTGAGGGCTACAAGAACAATTCCTGCAGGAACGAAAAGAATAAAATTAGAGAATATGATTTGCAGGGCTTTTGAAGCTTTTACTCCAGAATAAGACATCATCTTCAGGCAAAGGTAACCGTATACTAGAATTCCTGAAACTGAGAAAAGCATAAGTGCAATACGTGCGCTTCCGAGCATGCCGCCGATCGTAAGGGAAAGAAGGCGTGTAATCAGGTTGAAAAAATTGTAGTGAAAACCGAAGTGAGGTTTTTCGACTATTACATATATAGTAGTTAATGGAGAGGAAATAAACCATATAAATGCCCAGAGACTCAGGATCTGAGCGTAAACGCCTGCTTCTGCCCAGCCTTTTCCGAAAATAACCGTAAAAACATCGCTTCCGACAATTGTCAGAATCAGTATTGGAAACATGCCTATGATCACAAGCATCCTGAAAACATCTTCAACAAGGGAAGAGAGGGTGCCTTCAGAGAAGGCTCTTGAGGCTCTCTGGAAAAAGACCTGTGAAATCGAACCTCCAATGAAACTCATTGGCAACTGTAAAAGACGAAAGCCAAGGGAATAAAAACCTACTACTGCAGGTGTGAAGAAGGCTGAAAGAAGGAAAGCAGGAAGTTGCCAGGAGACTGAATTCATAAGGGCAGCCCAGGTATCAATGAACGAAAATTTGCGGTACTTCTTAAATCCCTCATAGACTTTTTTCCAGTTCAGGCTTTTCGTAATTAATTTCCTATCATCTCTCCAGATCTGGCCTCCAAGCACAAATGTTGCAATAGACTGGCCAGCAAGGCTTCCAGCTATCAATCCGCCAGCACCGATTTTTCCCGCAAATCCCAGGCCTATCTGTGTTGTAGTAGCCGAGACCGAACTGAAAACTCTTGAAAGGGAAAGCCTTTTGAAAAGTTTTGTTCTTGAATTCCAGTTATTCAGTGCAAGAAATACTCCATTTACAAAAATGAATGGAGGTACAAGCCAGAGATAATCTCCTATTTGCTGAGAATTCAAAATAGTAACTATAGGTTCTTTAAAATACCATATAACTGGAAAGGTTAAACCACTTACGAACAGTACTGCCAGAAAGCTCAACCCTACCAGATTTACCGCCTCTTCGTCCGATTCTGGCAGCATTATAGAATATTCGTACCTCATGCATGCAATGACACTGATAATACTCGTGATAGAAATGTACAGAGCCCAGATTCCGAAATCTTCAGGCCCATACAGGCGAGTCAATACAGGAGCAGACAAAATTGTAAGGATCTGAGCAAAGGTTGTCCCGCCTGCAAGGGTTAGCACATCGGATGCAAAGCTTTTCTTCTTGCGGTTATCAGGTAGTTTCTTTGCTGCATCTGCTGTTTTATCGTCCATATTCCAGTACCTTAAAAGAAGTTTACTTTAAGTAAGCTCCATGCGTCTTCGGTTAAGTGAAGAATCGTGATAAATTGCCTCCATCCCCACAACAGTTGTCAAATATTTGACTCTATTATACGCTGGAACGAGGTATCGATTTCATGTAAATTGACCAAAAT
>DADO01000164.1:0-5482 GCA_002509325.1 Methanosarcina sp. UBA402
CAAAATGTCGCATTATTTAAAATGGTGACTATAATTATTTACTGGCACGACTGAGTGATAGACAAATTAAATCACTATTTAACTTCCTCTAATGTATAGCAATGCTAGTTGTGATTACATCAACTTTCTTATTGCTTCTTCATTGTTATTAGCTGTACTGAAGCTTCGAAGAGGATATCTTAAAATTCAAACTATTTCTAAATTTGGAGAACAATCAAAGTTAACTTTGCTCATAGATAATGTGCCAATCTTCCTGTAATATCGAAATAGAGGCTAGCTCGATAATAGTCATTTCTGGTTATCTGAGCTTCTCATTGCACACCTCGACGAATTTTATCTTTAATAAGATAGAAGAAACCTCCATAGGAGAAAAGTGTGAGTATCGGGAATATAAATAGTCCTTCTTTGACCACCTCAATATCCCCACTCAAAACCTGAACTATAGCCATCATGTCTACAGCAGTTCCAATGGTAATGAAGAATCCAAAGAATAGGAGCAATATTGAATATGCCTTTTTTGGTTTTGAAAGCATCAGGGATAGCGCCAGAAAGCCTAAGGGAATACTTATTCCAAGGTCAAGATACCTGATGGTCCAGAAGGCAGTTGGAGCCGCTTTGTATGAACCATCAGGAAGGTCTCCAGTATTTGTAACTTGCTGGATTTGGGATATCCACATAACTGCAAAGAGCAGGAAGAATACGATCATTAGACCCACGTAGATTCGCAGACCTCTAGGTTTGAAGTCAGGAGCATCTGCTTCGGAAAACATAGATAAGCTACCTAAAAGCAGGATGAGCCCGCCTATTACAAGGATTCCGAAAAGCCACCAGTAATTCTCAACATTGCCGCTGTAGGCTGAATTGCTCCATTCCTGGCCAATCCCGATGGAAAGCCCTGTGTACATTAATGTTATCGGTGTAAGTATCAACAGGTATTTTGAGCCAGCCCTTCTGGCCAGACATAAAATTCCACCAATTAGCAGTATCGGTGCAATCAGTACCAGATTTGTAAGATCCTGCCCTGTAATCTGCCATATACCAGATTGAGAGGTTCTATATTGTATAATTTCCTGACCAATGGGTCCAAGAAAAGCGATTAAAACCAGAGTCGCTGCGCAGATGATTGCAGTTACTCCAATTATGTACCAGGGAATTAAGCACTCATTTGCTAATTCACTTCTTGTTTCGCACTGCATTTTAAGAAAAGAAGTCATGCTTTATAATAAAATTTCCACACTTATATAGTTCCCTTTTTGTTTCTTTTGGAAGAGTATCCTGCCCCCTCTTTGTAAGGATTTGTCTGCAAGATCTTAAACAAAAACACTTAGGATTTCTAATAAAAGTTTCTATTTGAAGTCTTTGTTTGGTGGAATAAGCAGAGCTTCATAAATATATCTTTAGAGAAAGATTATATGCCCTCTTCAATAAGAATTTACAGTTTTTTATGACTTGAGGTTTTGTCAAAATCGATGAAAATGCCTTAAAAATATAAAAAAGACATCTAATTGTTTATTTATCCAAAAAATTACATCTAATGCCTTTAAAATAGCACCACCAAATGGAGCTGAATATGAAATTAGGTCATTAGAACTTAATTAATATCACGTATGTTCAAAAAATTAACATTTTATATAATATTTTTTACAAATTTCATAAAATTATAAATATGAAATATGTGTTGAAAATATAATTAGGTTTTTTCTCTTGATTATATGATTTTAATCCATTTAATTTAAATTATTGGAATTAAAAATACATTAAATTGATTTTAAACTATTTTAAACAAATCTTCTTACAAAATAAATATTATTGTCACAT
Source organism: Methanosarcina sp. UBA402 (assembly GCA_002509325.1). Taxonomy (GTDB): domain Archaea; phylum Halobacteriota; class Methanosarcinia; order Methanosarcinales; family Methanosarcinaceae; genus Methanosarcina. Next base: position 1,819 of record DADO01000164.1, read on the forward strand.
ATTATTGAAAAATAAGTAATTTTATGGAAAATGGCAAAACCTCACTTAAATCTAAATTTAAGCAAAAAATAAGATGTACTTTTTAGGAAATCGTCAATTGAGCTTATCCCAAAATCCATTTTATTTAAGTCTTGAAAAGCAAGCTGTTTTTAGAAATCAGACTATTTTTGGAAAAGCAAAATACCTTAGAAAGATAAATAATATTTACCCATTGAAGACCTTTTATGGTATCGATGCATAATATTTATCATAAACAAGATCATTTACATTTTTCCATTTCCAGGCTTAAGCAAGCGGGTTAATTTATCTGAAATTAAGCTTTTTTGAGGGTACTTATGAAAGCAATAGTCATAGGGGCAGGAGAGGTTGGATATCATATCGCAAAGTTCCTCTCCCTCACACACGACGTAATTGTTATCGAGAAAGATGAGCAGGTCGCCCAAAGGGCGGATGAACTCGATGTTCAGGTTCTGGAGGGAAATGGTGCAAACGCTGATATTCTCGCAAGTATCCTTCATGATGTGGATATTCTGATTGCGGTCACAGGGGTTGATGAAGTCAATATTGTTGCCTGCATGACTGCAAAACTTATCATAAGGTCCCATCCTGGCTGGAAAGAAACCAAAACCATTGCAAGAGTCAGCAATCCGGATTACATTGATATGCCTATAACCTCAAGGGCTCAGGTTGGAGTCGACCTTATGATCTGTCCTGAACTTGCGCTTGCCTCGGAGGTTGCCGAGGTACTTTCAAGTCCATCAGCCATAGATACTGAAGTCTTTGCCGGGGGAAAAGTTCAGATGATGGAATTTGCTATCCGTCCTGACAGTAAGCTTGTAGGAAAGCAAATCCAGGATCTCGAGCTTGCTGACTGCTGCATTGTCAGTGCAATCTTTCGGAAACACGAAATAGTTATTCCCCATGGAGACGATGCTATTTACGCAAATGACCATGTGGTAGTTGTGGGCGAGCCAAAAGCCCTGGAAGAACTTGGGCGCTTCTTTGGGAACGGGGAGACTCACAGAAATAAAATTCTCCTTATTGGCTGTGGAATTGTAGGGTTTTATCTTGCCAAATTGATAGACAAAGATGAGAATGCAGACCTTAAGATTATTGAGCATAGTAGAAGCAGGTGTATAGAAGTTGCGGAAATGCTTGAAAACGCCCTTATTTTAAATGGGGACGGCACAGATATCAATCTTCTGAGGGAAGAAAATATTGAAGACATGGATGTTGTGCTTGCAGTTACGAATAACGACGAGAAAAATCTTCTGTGCTCTCTTCTGGCAAAACAACTGGGTGCAAAGAAGGTAATCGCAAGAGCTGACCGCCCGGACTATGTACCTCTTTTTGAAATGATAGGGATAGACATGGCAGTCAGTCCCAGGGAAGCAACTGTAAATGAAGTACTCAAGCTTACAATGGGAAAAGGTATCGAAAAGCTTGCCACTCTGGAAGGCGAAAAGGCAGAAATCATCGAATACACGACCTCAAGGTACTCGAAAATTGTAGGGAAGTCCCTTGATAGGGTCAAGTTTCCTAAAGGAGCGATCGTTACCATGGTAGTTCATAATGATGAAATTATCATACCTAGAGGAGATACCGTAATTCGGGAAGGTGACAAGGTAATAGTCTTTGCGCTGTCTTCCGCGGTTTCGGCGGTTGAGAAATTTTTTAAGTAAAGAATAAATACGAAAAATTCAAAAGGGTCTAGCAGGCTTTAAAAAAAGAGGGCATCTATTCAGCGTACCACAAAACAGTCTATAGATACTGATTATCAAGTTTCAAAGGCATAGAATTACCAACTCACGTAAAACCAAAAAACGCAATCAATAGCCAAAAATTACATATTATAATTTAAGATAATTTTGGTCGATTCATATTTAAGAAGATGCCTATTGATATTGTTTTTCTTATGCTGAATAGTTACAAAAGAGGATCCGCATGAATTTTAGAGTTGTCTTATACGTGCTTGGCGGTCTGCTCAGACTCCTTGGGCTGTTCATGATCGTCCCTCTAGGAGTTTCATACTATTATGGAGAGAGTTTAACTCCTTTTCTGGTTTCGATTTTCATAACCACAGTTACAGGTTTTCTTCTGCTCTCTTATAAAACCGAAGAGGAATGGATGCGCAAGGAGGGCATTGCAATCGTTGCCCTTGGCTGGCTCGCAGCTGCTGTTTTTGGAGCCATACCTTTTATGATGGATGGGATTTCTCCCCTGAACGCCGTTTTTGAATCCATGTCTGGATTTACCACGACAGGTTCAACAATTCTTACTGATATAGAAAGCCATCCTAAAGGCATCCTTTTCTGGAGAGGCATGATTATGTGGCTCGGGGGCATGGGTATTATCGTGCTTTTCATCGCGATCCTGCCCAAACTCGGGGTTGCGGGTCGCCAGCTTTTCAGGGCAGAAGCACCTGGACCCACTGAGGAAAAGCTGAAGCCAAGGGTCAGGGAAACCGCAAGAATTCTCTGGTCGATTTACTTCGTAATCTCCTTCCTGATGGTTGTTTCTCTTCTGTTTGCAGATGTTTCCCTCTACGACGCGCTTAATCATATGTTTACTACAATGGCTTGTGGAGGTTTCTCCAATTATGGGCAGAGCATTGGGGCTTTTAAAAGCCCTCTTGTTGAGTACATAATAACATTTTTTACATTCGTTGCCGGGGCAAACTTTGCCCTTTACTATCGGGCAATCTATATAGACAAAAATCTCCTTTTTAAAGATGATGAATTCCGGTTCTATACCGCCCTGATCCTTGCAGCAAGTGGACTTCTTACCTTCCTGCTCTGGCGAGACCTGGGCACAAACCTTTCTGATTCTTTCAGATTTGCAATCTTTCATGTAGTCACAATCATGACAAGTACAGGATTTGCAACAACAGATTTTAATCTCTGGTCTGAATCCGCGAAAATGATACTTATTATAGTTATGTTCATTGGAGCCTGTGCAGGTTCTACAGGTGGGGGCATCAAGGTTGTACGAATCCTTATCCTTCTCAGGCACAGCAGAATAGAATTATTCAAGGCTCTTCATCCTAGAGCCGTAAGAAACGTTAAGTTTAACAATAAAATCGTGCCCGATGAGATTGTCAATTCTATTGTTTCATTTGTTGTCATATATTTGCTAGTCTTTCTTTCAAGCGCCTTGATTCTCTCGGTTCTGGGCATGGACATTATAACCTCAATTACTGCATCCATAGTTACACTCGGTAATATAGGACCAGGTCTAAACGTGGTAGGCCCAATGGGCAGTTTTGATCCTATTCCTCCCCTAGGAAAGCTGGTTTTGATTGCAAATATGTGGATTGGCAGGCTCGAGGTTTATACTGTAATCCTACTCTTTACGCCTGAGTTCTGGAAAAAGTAACCCACCCGAGTTCCGCTTCCCGAGTTCAGCTTCCCGAGTTCAGCTTCCCGAGTTCCGCTTCGGGAGCACGGGACCCTTTTCGCTCACTTCGTTCGCTCAAGAGGGCTAAATTATGGACAAGAAATGCTATATTCAACTCCTCATGAGAGTCGATTTACCTGAATTAACCGGAAATTAAACGGAGTGGTCAACCGCAAACCTTTTGAGAAAAGTTTGATCAAAACTGAAAAACGACATATCGGCGTGATCAACCGGCGCAACGGTTGCGGTGCAACTTTTGGATTTGAAA
>DADO01000164.1:5692-14091 GCA_002509325.1 Methanosarcina sp. UBA402
CCGGCGCAACGGTTGCGGTGCAACTTTTGGATTTGAAAGCCTTATCTCCAAGTAACTATTCAGGTATATTTAGCGGCGTTCCTTTGAGCGCCGTGAGAATCTCCTGAATAGTTACGAAACAATTTAACTTCGGATCCTGTTCCCCTGGCAATCAACATACAGTCAAGCAAACCACAAGTTTGAAAAATCTGACATTTATCCATTTATACTTCTTTTTTGTATCTTTTATATTTTCTTTTATATCTTTATATTTTCTTTTTATACTTTTTATACTTTCATTCACTCTAATATTTCTAACTCTTACAAAAAATTCATGAATAAGAAACGCCTACATTATAATTACTATGAGACAGTCATCGGGAATATGGTTATTTATGGCGCTGGGTCTGCTCTTTGGTCTGTTTGCAGATATAGGAGCTGCAGACCCTGTTACTCTGGATAATGGGGACGTAAACCTTTCAGAACTCAGGGCTTTTGACCTGCTCTGCAGATGTGAAACAGGATATATAGTCAATACAGTTGCTCTTTCATCCAGTGGGGACTATCTTGCAATCGGGAGCTTTGATCATAATGTTTCTCTTTTTAATTCCGAGGGGAAGAAACTCTGGAACTATACTACTGGCGATATTGTTTATACAGTATCGATTTCTTCTGATGGGAAGTGTGTCGCGGCAGGGAGCAACGATAAAAGGGTATATTTTTTTAACCGGGAAGGAAATCTGCTCTGGAATTACAAAACCGGGGGAAGCCTGAATAGTGTGGTGGTCTCTTCTGATGGTTCGCATGTAGCAGCAGGCACTGAAGACGGCAAGATTTATTTCTTTAACAGGGAAGGAAAGCTTTTATGGAATTTCGATTCCAAGAGCTCCATCCGCTGTGTAGCGATCTCCAGGGATGGGGCTTATGTTGCAGCCGGGAGTTCCAATAAATGCATTTACCTCTTTGACAGCAAAGGAAGTAAAAAATGGGAAAAGAGAACAGGCAGTGTAATCAATAGTGTATGCATGACTCCAGATGCTAGTTATGTGGCTGCCGGAGGGTCTAATTATAATGTTTATTTCCTGAACCAGAATGGGGAATTTTCCTGGATCCGCAACCCTGCTTACTGGATTAGCAGCGTTTCGCTAACAAACAACGGCTCATATCTGGCTGCAGGAAGCTTTGACGATAAAGTTTACCTGTTTAACAGCACAGGCACAAAACTCTGGGACTATAAAGCAAAAGACGATATTTACAGCGTCGCAATTTCGCCTGATGCGTCGTTCATTGCAGCCGGGAGCTGGGATGATACGCTTTACGTCCTTGATATGAAAGGGAATGAGTTCTGGAATTATAGTTGTTCAGGAAATATTAACAGCTTATCCATTTCTCATGACAGCTCAGCCCTTGCTGCAGGAAGCGATGACGGAACAGCGTATCTTTTTGAGCGGAATTCCACGGTCTTTGCACAACTTTTTGGAGGTGAAAGTTTCCTTTCCAGAGACACGGCAATTACTGGCGGCATTGAAAATATAGTTGATATCGCTTCGGCTTCTTCAGGTAAGGTATCAGGTGATATGAAAGGTAATGTTGGTTCTGATATAGAGAGTTCAGGCTTTACAAAAAGTCTTTCAAAGCTTCCGGAATTACTCAACTTCTTTAAGTCTCCTATAATTCTTTTGCTGGCAGTTTTAATAGCCTCGCTTTACCTGAAGAACAAAACCTTTAACAAAAAGACCAGAAATGAGGACTTTGACGACTTTGAAAACCTTGATGATGAAAACCCCAGACCTGAAAATTGACAAGAAAATCCGGAAACCTGAAATTCAGTTCTGGAGGCATAAATTTCCAGTTCTACAATTTCAATTCTGTAAATTTCGATTTTGCAATTTCAGTTATCTGAATCTCTTAAACCTTGATCTCTAGGTATCCGAATCTCTTAAACCTTGATCTCCAAAAATCTGGATCTTGAAAAGCTTTCAGATTTCTTTGCTTGCAGCTTCAGATAAAGCCCTGATGTGGAAGTCTGAATCAAGCTCATCTGCAAGCTTTTTACATTTATCCAGGTCTATTTCGGGCACATTAACTACTGTAACTCTTGTACTGATCCCTGCCTTTCTTGCTCCCCTTATAAAGTCAAGCACTGCACCATAAGCATTTTTGTGAACTGGTCTGCAGAGTTTATTATATTTTTCTTCAGATTCAGCGTTCAGGCTTACGGAGATAGAGTCTATTCCTGCAGATTTCAGTTCCGAAATCACATCTCTTCCAGGATTTATCAGGGCAGCCTGTCCATTAGTATCAAGCCTGACCCGGATATTCCGGCTTTTTAGCCATCTGGTTACTACAAGTACCACATCAAACCTTATTGTGGGCTCTCCAAGACCTGTAAATACGATTTCTCGATATTTTGAAAGGTCCAATCCTTCAAGAGCTCCAATTATCTCCTCAGTTGTCGGTTCCTTTGAAAGCCTCAAATCATATCCGTAAACTCCGTCTGCAAAATTGCGGATGCAAAAGACGCAATCTGCACTGCAGCGGTTGGTAAGGTTAATGTATAAATTTTTGTGGGCTTTGTAGTAAATTGTGTCCATGTGATCAAAATTTCTTACATTCCTTATAACCATGACGTATTGTTCATTATAATCTGATATATTGTTCTTTATAATCTGATATATTGTTCTTTATAATCTGATATATTGTTCTTTATAATCTGATGTATTGTTCCTATAACTTGACGTGTTGTCCCTTATTAACCTGACATCTCAATTTATTTTTACCCTTAAAGTGAAAATAGCCTTATATGTGAGAAGTTCTTAATACTTTACTTCTGCTTTTCGTCTATTACTTGCGTTTTCAAGCAGAAAGTTTATAGGTGATCATGTACTTCTAAGGTTCGATCTGCAGCATTTAGCTAGCAGTAACTATCTTTCAACTCATTTACTCTCTGCATTGAAGTATCTAAGGCTTTAATTTAAGAATCTGGATCTCAATGTTGACAGATGTGTGTTAAAAACCAATGATTGATGAAAAATTGCGGTACTCGCAATTTCGAAGGAGAATATTAAATGGCACAATTAGCTAAATTCGACGTTCCAGAAGAACTTACAAACAAAGCACTTGAAGCTCTGGAGCTTGCCAGAGACACTGGAAAGATTAAAAAAGGCACCAACGAAGCCACAAAAGCAATCGAGAGAGGAAATGCAAAGCTCGTTCTCATCGCAGAAGACATCGAGCCTGCGGAGATTGTTGCTCATATCGCTCCCCTTTCCGAGGAAAAGAAAGCACCTTACATCTTCATCAAAAACCAGAAGGAACTCGGTGCAGCCAGCGGGCTTGGTGTGTCCTGTGCAACTGTCGCAATCGTAGATTCAGGAAAAGCAGCTGAAATGGTTCAGGACATTGCCCAGAAACTTGAAGCTCTTAAATAATCCAGATAACACGAGGTGCTAATTATGGCTGACGAAAGCACAACCGGCGGCTTTGCTGCTGAGGTTATTGACGTTATCGGGAATACAGGTATGCATGGTGAAGCCAGTCAGATCCAGTGCAGGGTTCTGGAAGGCAGGGATAAAGGTCGTGTAATTACAAGAAACTGTGTAGGACCTGTCCGCATAGGTGACGTCCTGATGCTTCTTGAGACCTCAAGAGAAGCAAAGAAACTGACCACCAGATAAGAAAGCGGTGAAATGGATGGAACAGAGGAAATGCTATTTTTGCGGGAAGATGCTGGAGCCCGGAACCGGTAAGCTCTACGTTAAGAAAGACGGTTCTACCTATTTTATGCACTCTTCTAAGTGCATGAGCAACTTCAACCTGGGTAGGCTTCCAAGGCGTACCGAGTGGACCGAGAAAGGCAGAATCCAGTTGAAGAAAGCATAAAGAATAGATTTGTTAATTTATTTGTTCGCATTGTTAAGGTGTGCACATGGAACAGACATACGTAATGGTAAAGCCTGACGGAGTCCAGCGCGGGCTGGTCGGAGAGGTAATTTCTAGAATTGAGAAGCGAGGTCTGAAGCTCGTTGCCCTCAGGATGAATGTTATCAGCGAAGCTATTGCAAAAGAACACTACAGTGAACATGCATCCAAGCCTTTCTTCCCTGGCCTTGTCGAATTCATCACTTCCGGTCCTTCAGTCTCAATGGTAGTTGCAGGAAAAGATGCAATCCGGGTCATGAGGGCTATAAACGGGGCTACAAACCCTGTGGATGCAGCTCCCGGAACAATCCGTGGGGATTTTGCTCTGGATGTAGGCAGAAATGTAGTTCATGCATCCGACTCCCCAGACGCTGCAGCAAGGGAAATCGCAATTCATTTTAAGGACTCCGAAATCGGGAAATATTCCAGGATCGATGAGGTCTGTCTGTACGAATAAAGCAGGTACATCGAAACCTTTTCGTGTTCCTGAGTCTCAGGGCATGATTTCAGGCTTTTGTTTACCGATACCTGCAATATGGGTCCCATAAGGGAAACCCGGACCCTTCTGGACCTGCAGCGAATAAGACGCGGGAATGAGAGAGGTTTTGCATATGGCCGACAAGAAGAATTTAAGAACTCCTATAGTCTGCGTGATGGGGCACGTCGACCACGGGAAAACGTCTCTGCTGGACAAGATCAGGGGTACTGCAATTGTCAGCGGAGAAGCCGGAGCCATCACCCAGCATATCGGGGCAACTGAAGTCCCAATAGACGTGATTATCAACAAGCTTGGAGACCCAAGGCTTCGGGACAGGTTCATAGTGCCAGGTTTGCTCTTTATTGATACGCCTGGACACCATGCCTTTACAACCTTAAGAAGCAGGGGAGGAGCCCTTGCCGACCTTGCAATTGTTGTAGTGGATATAAACGAAGGCTTCAAGCCCCAAACCTATGAAAGTTTACAGATCTTAAAGCGGTTTAAAACTCCTTTTGTTGTTGTTGCTAATAAGATTGACAAAATTGGCGGCTGGGTTTCACAAAAAGACCTGCCTTTTGCAACCACTTTTAAAAAACAGTCTGAGGACGTCCAGGCCCGGCTTGAGACAAAGCTCTACGAGGTAATAGGTGAATTATACAACCAGGGCTTTGCAGCAGAACGGTACGACAGGGTTACAAATTTCCAGAATACCCTTGGCGTAGTGCCTGTAAGTGCTATGACAGGCGAAGGAATTCCTGATGTCCTGATGGTACTCCTTGGCCTGGCTCAAAAATTCCTTGAAGCAAACTTGCAGTATAGTGCCAAAAGCCCCGGAGTAGGCACTGTACTTGAGATCAAGGAAGAAAAAGGCCTTGGTGCAACTCTTGACATTATTCTCTATGACGGCACTTTAAAGAAAGGCGATACTGTTGTTATAGGAAGCCTGGGAGAACCAATCCAGACAAAGGTACGGGCTCTTTTAAAGCCAAGAGAACTCACTGAAATCAAGTACGAGAGCAAGTTCAAGCAGGTGAATAAGGTCACTGCTGCCGCAGGTGTAAAAATTTCGGCTCCTGGTCTCGAAGGGGCTCTTGCAGGTGCTCCCATAAGGGTTGCTACCGAAGAAACTCTTGACGAGGTTGTAGCCCAGGTAAAATCCGAGATTGATGAGGTCAGGATTGATACAGATTCTGTTGGGATCATGATCAAAGCCGATACCATCGGCTCTCTTGAAGCCCTTATCCATGAGTTCCAGAAAGAAGAAGTTTCTATCAGGAAAGCTGAAGTGGGAGATATCTCACACCGGGATGTAATTGAAGCTTCAACGGTTGAAGACCCGCTTTATTCGGTGATTATCGGATTCAATGTCAAAGTTCACCCTGACGCCAGAGATACCTTGCAGGAAAGTACTGTAAAGGTATTCACAAATAATGTGATTTATCGCCTGGTTGAAGATTACCAGCAGTATGTAAAAGAGCAGCAGGAACTTGCTGAAAAGAAGATTTTTGAAACGATAATTCGTCCTGGGAAGTTCAAAATCCTTCCTGGCTGTGTATTCCGCCAGAGTAAACCTGCAGTTGTAGGAGTAAGAGTACTTGGTGGAGTCGTACGGACAAACGCAGATGTCATGCTTGAAAACGGAAACGTTGTAGGCAAGATCAAGGGTCTGCAGTCCGAAGGAGAAAATATCCCTTCTGCAGGAGTAGGCAAAGAAGTTGCAATGGCAATTGACGGCGCAACTGTAGGCAGACAGATCAAAGAAGAGGACGTGCTCTATATTAATGTGCCTGAGAGGCACGCCAAAGTTCTTGAGCATGAGATCTACGATTCCCTCTCAACTGATGAAAAGGAAACTCTTGACATTGTCCTTTCCCTGAAAAGAAAAGACAATCCTTTCTGGGCAAAATAACGCTTATAAGTGCATAATTATATTCAGAATGCACATAAGGTTCAGGTAAGAATTCAGTAAATTAATACCAGATAAAGTTTCGGATTGATGATAAGATAAAGAAAGTATTAAAATAAATCTAATTTGGAGGATTTCATATGGCTAGTTTCAAAGTTGTAGTTTCTGACCCAAAGGAAGGGCGTGCTTACCAGATCGATGTAAAAGATGCTGAAGCAAACGCATTAATCGGGAAAGCAATAGGCGATGTTATTGATGGTGCGATTTTTGGCCTGACCGGATACAAAGTCCAGATCACTGGCGGTAGTGACGGCAGCGGTTTTGTCATGAAACCCGACCTCCTAGGTCCCAGAAGGCAGAGGATTCTGCTGGCGGTAGGTGTAGGCTATGTCCCCAAGCAGCCAGGGCAGCGCAGGAGAAAGATGATGCGTGGAAAGGAAATTGCCCACGACATTGTCCAGGTCAATGCAAAAGTCGTTGAATATGGAAGCAAATCCATAAAAGCTCTTCTCGGCCTCGAAGCCGCAGAAGAAGCACCAGCAGAAGCACCAGCAGAGTAATTGTTCAAGTTCCGCCTGCGGGCGGGCTTAAATACTTTTTATTTTGTTTTTATATCCAGTTTCATCTTCATACCTCCTACATTCGGCAGGTTGACTTAATTAGAGCCTATATTCGGCAGGTTAACGTAATTAGAGGTATATATTCATATTTTCGAATTCCAAATGACCAATTGAGTTTCAGATCATGAAAATGGTTCTGAGGCTTTTATCGATGTGAGAATAAAATGGGTTTTGGGATGGGCTTGATATTAATCTATATGTTTACCTGCAGAAGGCAGGATTAAAATAATTCAGGCTCTTTTGACCTGCTGGGTTATGTCTTCTATAATGCCCTGGAAATGAGTAACTTCTCCTTCCTCATTGCGCTGGATAAAGGTTTTTTCGTTAATCCAGCGGACGCCGTCAGTCTGAGTAAGGATTCGGTACTGGCGGTTAAACTCCTTTCCTCCTTCCTCACAATTCTCCTCAAGCTCGAGTTCCACAAGGAGCAGGTCTTCGGGATGGATAATTTTCCCATAAAGGATTCTTCCTGAAATGAAGTCCTCGGGAGCATACCCGAACTGCCTGACATTTTCAGATACATACACAGTGGGCCAATACTTTTCAGCTTTCCAGAGAAACACTACCATCGGACTATTGTTAATTACAGTTTCAAGGGCTTTCTGCCTCTCAAGCAGGGATTTTTGCTTTTCCATCAGGGCTTTCTGGCTCTCAAGCGCATCCTTTAGCGCTATCTCGTTTCTAATTTCCTGCGTAACATCCCTGACTATTCCCTGGAAACTGGCTACATTTCCTCTTTCATCACGCTGGATAAAGGTTTTTTCTTCTACCCAACGGACCTCCCCTTTTCCGGTAAGAACCCTGTACCTCTGTATGAAGCTGTCTTTTCCTGTCTCGCAGCATCTCGTAAGTTCCTTTCTAACCCTGTCTATATCCTCGGAATGAATTATATCTGCATATATTATTCTGCCAGTAAGGAAATCTTCTGCGCTGTACTCAAGCTGGGCTACATTTTTGGAAACGTATTTGGCAGGCCAGTTTTCATCAGGAGCCCAGAGAAAGGCCATAACAGGGCTGTTATTAATTACGGTTTCCAGAATTTGCTGCCTCTTCAGTGCTTCACCAAGAATTAGTTCGTCGCTTTCAGCTAGTTGATTGAATCCCATGACTGTTACCTCTCCAAAATCCTTCCGGACCTAAAATCCTTTAACTGCCCCCCAGTAAAATGCACTTTTTAAATCCTTAAGTAATATATCATAATTTGACATCTTATAAATTATATCTTTCTGTGCACGGGGGTAATGCTTTGAATTCCAGTCTCTCAGCGGGAAATCAAATTGCGTGCGGCCACCCCGCCCTAAACAGGCTGTCCGACAATTACTGTTAGTAATAAACTCGTCTGCTGGTATATTGGAACTTTTTTATGAGATTTGTTTTCATTCCTTATTACTCAAATCTTAAAGTGAAAAGTTCCATTTATTTCCATTTTCCCTTCTAATGATCTCGTTTTTATTTAAGCAAATCCATATTTTCCTTCATTGGTCATCGGTTAAGG
>DADO01000222.1 GCA_002509325.1 Methanosarcina sp. UBA402
AGTGCTAGAAATGCCTTATGTTTCGTATATCAAGTATGCTTATTAACCTTACTGAATTGCAAAAAAGGTACGATACGCCACTAAAAGCGTTTTAGAAATATCATCAACTAACTAATAGCGCACGACCAAAAATCCCAGAATGATCTAAAATAATTGAGTTCTTCATAAAATTATTTACCAAAGTACCAAAAATATTTTATAATAGGATTGCATAAACAGGAATGTCAACTCATGAATTCAATAATAGTGAATGAAAACTTTTTAAAAAGGAGAGTTGACCTGGCGAAAGGCCGTATTGAATAAACAGAAGGCATTGACCAGAAGGACACTGTCCTGTGGCCAATAACAAGTTTTGATTTGTAGAAGCAAAACTTCTAGTTTCCGGCCACCTCCAGTGACTGAACCCTATAAAGTGATTGGAGAGTGGAGACTCTGTGTGCAACGTGTCCGTCCCACTAAATCGCAGAGAACCGAATTGGATAGGTTCAAAAATATTACGCAGACGTAATGGGAATCTTAAATACCCGTATAGATCCGACCTGATCAGGGAATTCTATTAAAGAATTCTAAATCCCTACCTGATTAGATTAGTTCGGAAAAGTAAGTATTACGAGCACGTAATATGGAATTTTGAGAATATTTGGGAAAAAAGTATCTTACTGTACAAATTTTGACTTCACTTAAATCCCTATGAAAATCCAACCCAAAGGTGATACGATGCTAAAAAGACGACTAGGAACCCTATTCCTGGTAACATGCCTTATTTTAACAACCGTACCGGCTGCGTTAGGCGCTCCGAGTACACAGGTGGTAACTGTTGCCGGAGACGGAAGTGGAAACTACAATTGTGATGGAAAAAGTGATGACGTCCAGATAAACCAGGCGCTTGAATTTGCCGCAAAAAATCCGGGCACAACTGTTCGCCTTAAAGGTCCATTTACATACGACATAAGCGATTCCCTTCGGATCGGCAGCAAAACCATCCTTGAAGGAGATTCAGGTGCAAAGATTAAGCTTGCCAAAGGATTACCAGTCTGGGGTGGGCGTGAGAGCAGTATTGCACAGAAAAAAGCCATGCTTATGATCAGAGGCAATTCTGCAAGTGATATTACAATAAGGAACTTAATTGTTGATGGTAGCCAGTCCGACTATTATTCTGGTGTCAGGCTCGGAACCTCCTGTTATAACATGGCAACTATAGTAAATTGTAATGGACTAACAATTCAGAATGTTACATTCCAGAATGGATGTAACGATGCCATGCTTATATCACAATCTAGCAATATAGTGATAGATTCCGTAACTGTAAACAAATGTGGACATGATGGTGTATATGCCTATCATGTAAATGGCATTACAGTTAAAAATTGTAAATTTATTAACCGAACTAATTCATCCGTTCGGTTCGATACCGTTACTGATGGAGTCATGAAAAACAATGAATGTACTACATCTGGTGGAGGATACGTAGGTTTAGAATTACAGGGAACTCTTAAAAACATAGAAGCCTCTGGCAACTATTTCCATGACCTGGATGCCCCTGCGATAGTACACTTAAACACAAAAGAAACTAATGTAAAAATCCACGACAACAAAATTGTAAACTGTAGATAATAAGTATTACAAACTCCGTTAATGAACTGAGATCTATCAGTTCATTTTTCTGAATATATTAAGATCAGGACTTAAAAGTTTACTGCTTTGCAGTGAATTTCTAAGTTCCCACAATTTCTTACTAAGAAACATCTGGCTTTTTAGATGTCTGACATTTTTTAGATGTTTGACATTTTTTAGATGTTTGACATTTTTTAAATGTTTGACATTTTTTAGATATTAGACATTTTTTAGATATTAGACATTAGTAATTGTATTATTTCTCGTTATTCTATTACATTTCTTTAGATACACTGTTTCTTGTGATATACTATTTCTTGTAATATTCCTTCTTGTTTCAAATCACGTATTTCACATCAAGTCACCTAATATCATTTTTTATTTTCGAGTGTGTATTTTTACTATGTATTTCTACTATGTATTTCTACTATGTATTGCGGCTTTAGTGAAATGTAAAAGTCAAAAATAGAGTAATAGTAGAGTATAAAACCATTCAGGCATAAAATTATTTGTCCGAAAGGCATACCAGTATACAGGTATATTCAAGTAATGTACTAATTTTAACATGTAGTTTCGGAGGGGACATGCAAGAAGCCGAAGCCAGACCGATAAGGATTCTCGGAATATCCGGAAGTTCCAGGAATATGGCGACTGATTTTCTGGTCCGGGAAGCGCTGAAGATTGCAACGGAAAAGTATGGCGCAGAAACAGATTACTTTTCTGCCAAAGGGAAAAAACTGAATTTTTGCATTCACTGCGACTTCTGTATAAGAACAAAGGAAGGCTGCATCCATAAGGATGATATTTCAGCCGAGCTCTACGACAAAATGATCTGGGCAGATGCCTGGATTATTGGAACTCCGGTTTATCAGGGGACATTGAGTGCTCAAACCAAAACAATAATGGACAGATGCAGAGCCGTAGTTGCCAAAAACCCCAGGGTTTTTTTGAATAAAGTAGGGATGGGCATCGCAGACGGGGGAGATCGGATAGGCGGGCAAGAACCTGCAATCCAGGCTATTCTGAACTTCTATGTGATAAATGAGATGATACCTGTAGGAGGAGGCTCTTTCGGAGCTAACCTGGGAGGGACGTTCTGGTCGAAGGACAAAGGGGCAGAAGGGGTATCCGAAGATTCCGAAGGTATGAGAAGCCTTAGAAAGACCCTGAAAAAGCTTGTTCAAACAACTCAGCTTGTGAAAAGAGCCACTTCAGAAATGGGATCTGAAATGGGATCTGAAATGGGATCTGAAATGGAACCTGAACCCCCATCCATTTAAAACACCAAAAGAAGAAGGAAAGTAACTTAAGCCCTGTGACTTAAGCCCTGGAAGGGGGTATTTAGAATTTTGAGAAATCAAAAAAGAATTAAAACCACGAATTGAAAGAACTGTTAAGGAGGAATATTTTGGTAGAACCATTATACAAAGAGATTAAACGCATAGCATGGGGAATAACAGGTTCAGGAGATCAGATGATTGAGACATACAGCATTCTGGTCGACATTAAGAACCGAACCGAGGTTGAAGCAATGGTTTTCCTCTCCAAAGAGGGCGAGACCGTAATGAAATGGTATCACCTGTGGGATAAAATCCAGACAGATTTCCCTAATTTCAAGGTCGATGCAGGCCCCAACTCCCCATTCATTGCGGGCCCGCTGCAAATGGGGTACTACGATTTTCTGCTTATAGCCCCAGCAACTGCCAATACCGTAGCTAAAATCGTATATGGGATTGCAGATACTCTCGTTACAAATGCAGTTTCTCAGACTGCAAAAGGACAAACTCCTATTTTTATCCTGCCTGTAGACCAGAAAAGAGGGAGCGTAAAGACCTCTGCTCCCAGCGGCAGAGCCTTTGAACTTAATATGCGCGAAGTAGATGTTACAAACTCGGAAAAACTTGCACGGATGGAGAATATCACAGTGCTTGCAAGTCCCTATGAGATCTATGACATATTCGGAATTGAGCGGCCTTCTGAAGATATAATCCTGAAAGTGAAAGAACGAAAGAAGAAGAAAAATAAGGAAAGCTAAGGAAGAAGAAAGAAGAAGAAAAATAAGAAAAGTTAAGGAAGAAATTGGGAAATAAAAATTTTAAAAATGGGGAAATCTTAATAGATAAGATATCAGTGGGGTTAAGATATATGAGAAGCGCGTATCAAAATGTGGTGGAGGAAGTAAAAAACCTTAAGGGGATTGAAGAAGCCGTAGCTCTGGCAATGGAGAGAGAAAAAGAAGCAAGGGATTTCTACCTGAGTAAAGCTGCTTTGATGGGCATACCGAAATTTAAGGAGCTCTACGAGTATCTGGCAAATGAAGAAGTAAAACATCTTGGCTACCTTGAAGAATACCGTGAGAAGAGAAAGTTGCCCGTAACAGTCACGGAAATTCCGAGTGGGCAGTCTTTCACCCCTGAGTTTGACATAGGCCGAATAAAAGTCGGGGAGATCACGCTTGGAGATGCAGGCATCCTTGTTGCAGCCCTGAGGCATGAAAGAAAAAGCGAGGATTTCTATTCAGAAGTCGCAAAAAAGGTAGAGGACGAAAGCCTGAGAAAATTCTTTGTGATGCTGGCAGGCTATGAAAGAAGCCATTACGAGTTAATTGACAGCTTCCTGGAAGAGATTACCAGATTCCGGATGCAGACCTAAACAGCTGTCTCAAAAATACTTTCACCCTGCTAGGCTGAGATTAATAAGTACTGAAGTAGTTTTTGGAGATAGAGGTGAATACAATGGAGGAATTATTCAAAGGTTTGGTCGAACGTGCCCAGTATTATGAGCAGTTTGAAAGTTACAGGAACGCAAAACCCTCCGGACACTTTGGGGATGTGCCTGCCCTTAATTTAAAAGCTCCAGCTGTGAGTCTTTAAGACCAAATTATTGACTGCCAGCCTGAAAGTAACTTGATTCATGTAATAAAAGCTGCAAATTAAAAAGCTGCAAATCTCCAAAGAACTGGAACATTGAGAAGTAAGTTTCAAAAAACGTAGTTGAGTAGCTAACTTTAAAAAAGTCCAACTCTAAAAAGTCAGGAAAAAACAGAAATAACGAAAAAATTAAGGCGGAAAGAAACTTATTTTTCAATCTGTTCCATTTAAGCCTGTAAGTTCTGCCTCAATTCCACTTGGCAAGTTTTGAGGTCAATTTTAATATTTATTTCACACAAATATTTTTGAAAACCTATAACAATTTTGAAAAATTTACCATTCAATATAGAAAACTTTTATATGTTGAAAGAAAAATATTATTGGGGAAAGGGGAAATTCGCTTGGACGATTTTTTTGAAGAGATAATCGAAAGAGCCCATTACTATTAGCAGTTCGAACTTTTTATAGAATATAGGCAAAAGTTTCAGAGGAATCAAACACAGAGAAGCAAGCCCAAAAGAAAGAAACAATAATACAGCAACCTGAGTTAACATACAGCAGCCTGAGTAACGACAATAAGGTATCAAACACAAAAGAAAAAAGGATTCGGGCAGCAGGTATAAATTGAAAGGGCTTCTTTGAGACGATTACGTTTCCCTTCTAGCTTTTTTATGGCTTGTCCCCGCATATAAAAATCTTATTCTCTAACCAGTATAACTCTCGCGGGAGCTCCATCTGCATCTATACGGAGAGGTAAACCTAAGAATGTATATTCTCCTTCGGGAATGCCGGCGAGGTTGAGTCCTAAAAACAAAGTTGTATTATTTATAAGTAGTTCGCGGACTTCCTCATCCCCTTCTGGTTTTTTAATGCTCAGGTAATCAAATCCCAGAGTTTTGATTCCAGCGTTGACAAGGTACTCAGCTGCGTCCATTTTAAGATGTACATAATTCTCAAGGAATTTTACATACCCAAGGGCCGAGTTCCTGGTCTTAAGAAGCACTATTTCTTCAGGCCCTATTTGAAATTCTTCAAGGTTCTGCCTGTGAATTTCTCCACCTTCCACATGGGTAAGATCAAAAACTCTGCATTTTCCATAAAAGTGATCAAGAGGCAGGTCAGCAGCTCCTCCTCTTCCATTCCGAAGATGCAGTCTGGATTCTACGTGAGTACCTGTATGACTTCCCATGGTCAGAAGAGACTCGTTTACTTTATCCCTTGGGACAGAGGCATACCTCTGAATAGAAGGTCCCGGCTTTCCAGGATATACAACCATTTCTTCCATAATAGGCAAAGAGACATCGAAAAATTGACGCAGAATGATACCCCCATTCATTCGCAATATATCAAAATTTAAGTGCAGTTATTTTTGTTAAAATATAACTGTGCCTTACTATAAAAGGACTTAAAACATTAAAAGTTCTCCTCTGGAATGAGGCGGACCCGGTCTGTGCAGTTGCGCTTTTTCAGTTGCGCTTATTCAGTTGTGTTTTTTCAGTTGCGCTTATTCAGTTGTGTTTTTTCAGTTGTGTTTTTTCAGTTGCGTTTTTTATAAATTCTTCACTACGTATTCCGCAACCGCGTTTCCGACTTCCATCGTACTGGCTTTTCCTCCCAGGTCAGGAGTAATGATTTTCTTTTGAAGTACATGGGCTATTGCCTCATCAATAATTTGAGATCGAGGCTCCCCCATCCACTCCAGCAGCATCTTTACGCACAGAATTGTAGCAAGCGGGTTTGCAATGCCCTTACCCGCAATGTCGGGTGCGCTCCCGTGTACAGGCTCGAAAAAAGCATATTTATCCCCTATATTCGCGCTCGGGACAAGGCCAAGGCTTCCAACAAGAGCTGCACACATGTCACTCAAAATGTCTCCAAAGAGGTTCGTTGTAACCACAACATCATACCTTTCAGGGTACATCATAAGGCTGTAAGCCATCGAGTCAACCAGCGTATCTCCGTATTCCACGCCGTTCGCAATCGCGGTCTGCCTGCAGACATCAAGGAAGAGCTTATCGGACTTCAGGACATTGGATTTATGGACAATCGTCAGTTTATTCTTTCTTTTTTTTGCGAGTTTACAGGCATATTCGGCAATCCTTTCAGATCCCTTCCGGGTGATGACTCTTTTTGTCCAGGAAAGGTCAGACCCAATCTCTTCAATTCCCGAATACAGCCCTTCAGTGTTTTCCCGCACAATAATAAAATCAAAATCGCTTTTCCCTGTAACCCCAATTATGCCTGGAAGAGGTTTTACAGGTCTGATATTGGCATAAAGATCCAGTTCCTTTCGAATGGTCAGGAGCACGCTTTTGTAATTTGGGTCCGGTACAGTGGTAACTGCCCCAAAAAGGACTGCGTTGCACCCTTTTAGGGTTTCCAGATCATCACTCGACATTGCGGTCCCTGTTCTTTCCCATCGGGCGTAGCCGAGTTCCAGGGGCACTTTCTCAAACTTAAGCCCGAATGCATCAAGGACTTTGACAGCCGCAGGGATTACTTCCCTGCCAATCCCATCACCTTCAATTACAGCCAGTTTCATGCTAACTGCATCTATAGTTTGGGTATATGAATCTGGCGTAACTTTTTCGGATTCTCAGGATTTCTAAGCTCCAGAGGAGGTATTAGATCCAGAGCAGGTTTAGATCCAGAACAGTAAAAACCCAGAACAGTGTAAATCCAAAGCAGGTGTTAAATCCAGAGCAAGTGCTCGGCAAGGATTTTTCCGCCGAGCCCGATAAGGATCAGGCCTCCGATAATCTCGACTTCGTGCTCAAAGAAATGACCTATCCTGTATCCTAAGATTGCTCCACAGAAAGACATGAGAAAGGTCACACAGCCTATTATGATCGCAGGTCCAAAAATAGTTGTATTGAGAAATGCAAAGCTAATTCCCACAGCAAGGGCATCTATACTTGTAGCGATTGCAAGCACCAGAAGCACCGAATAATTAAGGGAATTTAACTTTCCTTCAGGATTTCCGTAAAGAGCCTCGTAAATCATTTTGCCTCCAATAAAGACCAGAAGCCCAAAGGCTATCCAGGGAGCATAGCCCGAAATAAAACCGCTTATCGCGCTCCCCCCAAACCAGCCCAGTACAGGCATGATAGCCTGAAATCCCCCGAAGAAGAAAGCCAGTTTCAGGGCATCCTTGAGCCGGAAAGGCTTTATTGTGGTGCCGCTGGACATGGAAACTGCAAATGCATCCATTGAAAGCCCAAGCGCTAAAAGAAAGTTAGTCAGGAAAGACATTGAATAGTTACTCCGATTTCGTTTTATAGATGAGGTTTTATAGACAGGGTTTTTAAGATAACAAAATCTTTACCACATGTGAACGTTTGAAGACAGGGGATGGAAGCACTTATAATGCTATGTGCCGTGATTGCCACCCTTTTTATGACTCAATAAACCTGCAATCAGATTTAAAACTATGTCTTCGGACAGTAGTTCCGGATACCCTTAGTTCCGAAACCTGTTTTTTACAAATGAAGGCATAATTAAAAAAGTATTGAAGATAATGGAGTCGTTCATTATGATATCAAAAACGACTCCATCTCTTGTATAGAAACAGCCAGCTTGCTGTCTGTGTCTTCTGGACTTTTTAGTATCGATAATATAATATAACTTTACCTGCTGAAGCAAAT
>DADO01000229.1:0-338 GCA_002509325.1 Methanosarcina sp. UBA402
TGGAGGAAAGATTTTAGTGAACTACTGAGTCTACTTAATTTGATTTAGTTTGTACTATAAAGGTACGCAAAATATTGGAGAGAACCTCTAGATAAAATAAAAGAGTGAAATAGATAGGAGAATAATAAAAATATTAAAGTATTGAAAATTATGTAATAATAAAGTTTTAGAAGTAATAGACGTAAAAAAGTGTGGAAGAGCGGAAAATATGGAAGAACAGAAAAGGTGTGGAAGAGCAAAAAGTATGAAGGAATACTAACATTATAAAGAAGAACCGACAACTAGAAAAAAGTCAATCCACCGACATTTGCTCATCGGATTTTATTTTCATAAAGATC
>DADO01000229.1:507-722 GCA_002509325.1 Methanosarcina sp. UBA402
TCGGATTTTATTTTCATAAAGATCGCTAATGACACTGGTTTATTCGGTATAAATAATTACAAGAAAAGCAATTTTACAAATTAATGAGAAGTGAAGTATAAAAAGAAATAAATTGAGGAGAAGTTAAAGCTATTGCTTCAGCCTCTCAGGCTGTAATATCCTTTCTAAGGATATAGGCAACCATCTCAGGGTTAAGTTTGCTTTCCCTTGAGACC
>DADO01000229.1:913-5494 GCA_002509325.1 Methanosarcina sp. UBA402
CTTTTCCTCAATAGCCTCAGTGGACTTGCCTTCTGTTTTGAGTTCTTTTATTTCCTCGATGATTGAAGAGGGGATACGGTAGTACTCGTTTATATCTTTTCTGTGGCCCCAGACATCGCCTTCAATGAGCTGGATGCGCTGCATATCAATGAACATTTCTATGGATTTGGAAACTGTACGCCTGTAAGATTTGGGAAGCTGTATAACCTCAATCTTCGGACAGTTTTCAACCAGTGAAAAAATATCCTTGTTTGAAGGCCTAAAAGCCAGATGCACTATTCTCTCATTTGGATTCAGTGTAAAGATTTCTTCTCTTGAACTTACAACCCTTATTTTCAAAGTTTATCCTCCAGATTAACTTATTTTTTTCACTTGATAGTAAAAAATTCTTCATTAAATATTTTTCTATATTACCCAAATCATCTAAAAGGAATTTTTATTAATATCCTAGTATTTATTTTTCCAAAACTCCTATCTAGATAATAAAAATCAGTATGTAGAACAGTGTTTTTAGCAAAACATCGGGAATGTTTTGAGAATATCCTGTAAAAAGCACAAAGAAAGAAATCGGCTAAAAATCAGATTTTTTGTTGAACATTATCTATTATTCTTCAGGTCAGGGCAGTTTTAATAGTTTAAAATTAATCAAGGCCATAAAATTTACTACCTGGAATCCCCATAAAGATTTAAAGTTTTACGAAATTTATGAGAGATTTACTTTTATAGGAAGAGAAATATTTTAGTCTATGTCAAGAATAATCTCTAGCATGCAAAAACCAGGATAAACTGCTGGAATTCTCATCGTCTGATATCTGATATGAAATCGATAAATGAATATGAACTCGTCCCAAAACCTATTTTATTCATTAAAGTTGAAAATTTTCCGGATTGCTTTCGTGATCAAAGGCTCAATTTTTCACTCAAATTATGAGTTCCAACAAAGCTGACTTTGAGTTTTGGGATCGGCTCTATTAAAAAGCTAAGCCCTGTTTTAAAACCAGTAGAGAATATTACTTTTTCCACTAAAACTCCACTAAAATTAGAGAACGGAAGTAAAGAGTCTACCTCAAATATGGCAATCTTCGGCAGAGGAAGAATCACTCCACCGAAGAGAACCTAAATTCACTTCAAAATTGAAATAAGGCAGTCAGACCAGTGTATGAACCACCACTATAGCGACCCCATATAGCAACAACAAAAGTAAAATCTGGACGAAAATAACATCCAGATAATAGGCCCTGGACCTGATCCCTCTCACTTGAGAATCGGCTGCAGAATTGTCAAATCCCCTATTTCTACGAGTGGTTCCGATCTGAGACTTCATTGCTTCACTTATATTTTTAGTTTGTTCCGTCTGAGCGTTTATCACTTCTTCCAAGTCAGTTACCCCCTGTGTTTTAGAACCAGGGTTCTAAGTAAGGTATTTCTTTACCTTTTAGAGTAGGACATATTTAAGTTTCCCAGAATGATAGAATATTTTTACTTTAGGAGATTTATATAATTTTGTTCCAATCAAGAACTATGGTTTTCCTATTTTATCTCCAATTTCATATCTTGCTCCTAAAACTCCTTTACTTCTGACATACTATAAACTGGGATGCTTCACCAATTAACAGGGACTATGGTCGGCACTATGTATATGTAGATGACAAAAAAGATCACCACAAGCATGATATGCATAAAGACCAGGTCCAGATACCAACGCTTTACTCTGAATTTCGCTAGATTCGCCCCCTGAAGACTATCTACGCCATTAAATTCCTCCCTGTGCAGGACCAGTAGGCTCTAAAAAATCTCATCAAATCGCAGGCACGATAAACACACAAAGAACATACCGGACCATTAATACCATAATCTGTGAAAATATACCTAACCTTATTCCAATTTCAATATATAATTTCATATAATTTTAACATACATCTGATCCTCATCAAATTTAAGCAGAATTGATAAGCAGTGCGACGACAAGACCGAAGATAACAATGGTTTCTGGAATAACAGTAAGGATCAGACCCTTACCAAATAATCCTTCGTTTTCTGCCATTGCGCCAATTGCTGCTGTACCGATATCTTTTTCAGCTATTGCAGATGCAAGCCCGGTTACTGCGATTGCGATTGCTGCACCGAGTGCTTTCATTCCTGCTGCGTCCAGAAAAAGACCTGCTGTTGCACCATCTACCATGTTTTTGTTCCTCCGTATATTTTCTTATATATCCGAATGGGTTGAATTTTCTGCACCCACCTTGATAGAATTTTCCAAAGAATTCTACATACTGCAAGTTGAGTGCATGCAGTCAGGGAGTGATAATACTCAGAACGGTCTTAAGAGCACGTCCGAGTATGAATACGATAATTGCAGCGATTGCCGCGAAACCGATCTTAGAATGATCAGTCCAGACCATTCCGAAGGCGATGTCATTGACTGTACGGTGTGGGGGTAACAGTCTCAGATGTTCCTGATGTCCGAAAGGCTGTTAGTTAATTTTCGTACTATTCGACCAACCAAGAACATAGACATGCACCTGTTATCGAAAGGCGTAAATTTGTCGTAAACTAAACTTTTCCCCGACAGCAAGTGTTTAATTGTAATGCGAGGCATATATCTTTGCATATTATCTTAATAAGATAATAGATATAGATTGTACCCTAACTGATATAAATCTTTCCAACAGTTATAAAGATTTGAACGCCTTAGATATAAAAGAAGAGCTAAAAGTGAAAAACAGATTCAGTAGAAGTGAAAGTATTCCCCAAGATTGGAAAGGAGGAAGAACTTGCTTCAAGTTTATACGTGTATGCATCTATGATTTTTAACCATAAAAACATGGGAATATATTTGACTAAAAATTTATATACAGTTAGTTTAATTCTATAATATGTAAGAAAGTTTCAGGCCAGATTAGACTCAAAAGGCCTGTTACCTGAAGGGAAAGACATGAGCAATACAATTGAAAAGAGCAATAAAATTGAAAAACTATACGGCGGACCAGCTATAATCTTGACAATTATCGGAATATTGGTGACTTCCTTTCTGTTTTATTTCATGTTTAAATATGCTGACGAAGGAAACCTGTTAATGGTAATTGCAATCCCACTGGTAGTCTCAGTTTTTGCACTGATAGTCGCGAGGTTTATGGGCTCATCAATCGAAAAATAACTCGCCAAAATAGGAAGCTGTTCAGAAGGAAAGCATAATATTCCGAAAAATTGAAGAGGATACGAATGTGTTCTTTTTCATCAGATTTAATAAATTTCTACCGATTAGGACTCAGTTACAAAATCCAGTGTTTTTTAATTTTACATTCATCACTGGATTTTGTAACTGAGCTTATTTTTTATTATTTGCCATGAAAGTCTGAATGGATTACTTTGAAGTACGAGTTTGTGAGAATTCAACATCGTAACTTGTGTAGTAACTTTCAGACTTTTTCAGTATTCTGGCTTTTTAGTGTCTTTACTTATTTCTTCAACTTCTTCACTTACTTCTTTATCTTCTTCACTCACCTCTACAGTTTCTTTATTTATCTCTTTATTTTTCTTGCAAATTGGCTTTGTTTCCTTGCAGACTGGTATTCATGATTTCATCTCATTAAAGCCTATTATAAAGCTTTACGACATCATCAAAATCAATTAAACCGTTGTTGTTATAATCAAAGAACTCAAGCTGCATATTTTCTTCCAGCCAATCCATATTTTCGTAGTATGCCACAACATCATCGAAATCCAGTTCCCCATTTCCATTGATATCCTCATAGAGACCATCCTGGTCCAGATCTGCCGGTGGATTAGTACAACCTGGGAAAGTAGGCATAAGTACTGATTGTGAAACATTTATTGTGGCTGTCTTTGAATCTGTACCATTTTCATTACTCACCTTCAGGTTAACTGTGTAAGTACCAGCTGAAGTGTAGGTATGTGAGGGGTTCTGATCAGTGCTGTCGATAGTTCCATCGTTATCAAAGTCCCAGGCCCAGGCAGTAATTCCATCGCCTGTGGATTGATCCATGAAATTGACAGTAAGAGGTGCAACTCCAGAAGTCGGTGTTGCTGTAAAGTTTGCAACCGGAGCTGCAGGAAGCGGTTCACTCACGACAATGTACTCGGTCTTTACTTCAGAATCACTGCCGCCTGCATTGCTAACTGTCAGGTTGACGGTATAGTTGCCGGCTGATGTGTATGTGTGTGAAACATTCTGCTCGGTAGCTTTGGTACCATCGCCGAAGTCCCAGAACCAGGAAGTGGGGAATCCTGTGCTGTTGTCTTCGAAAGTGACTGTCAGTGGTGCAGTTCCTGAGGTTGGAATTGCTGAGAAGTCGGCAACAGGAGCATCTGGAGCTGTTCGTGCATACTCTATAACAAGGATCTGCTGGAGAGCATCCATGCCTCCACTCTCCGTTCCCTGGATTCCAGCTTCATTACCTGTCTCATTGAGATAGTTTTTCACGTCAAAGATCTGGGCACTGCTGGTACTCGGGTCTCCTTGCCAGGCATTGGTCGCCACCGTCTTTCCGTTGAAAAAAAGGTTTCCTTCATCTGGCCCTGCGCTTCCAGCGAAACTGTAAAGGGTAGCATTCTTGACTG
>DADO01000205.1 GCA_002509325.1 Methanosarcina sp. UBA402
ATATATGGCTATACCTTCAGAAAAAACACTTTACAATTGTCAAGAGAGGGCCTCAAGTTATAGACGAGGATCAAGTTATAGATGAGGATAAGTTCAGATTTGAAGTATTTATACGTCTCATTGAGGAATGGCTAAGACGAAAGTTAAGAGTTAGGACAGTAGTAGAGTGTCTGAGGTAAATGGAGGCAGATTAAAAGTGGAGGAAAGATTTTAGCGAACTACTGAATTTGCATTAAAATAAGGATTTCTACAGAGCCAAAAGATCTAAAAGAGCAGGGAGCTCCGAAAAGTTATTAAGAGTAAGGTTTATAGTTACCATTGTTTTTGCCTTAATACCATTACATAATTATAGAATTATAATTTTGTGTAGTGATGTTACACTTACTTTTATCACTAGATTTTGGAAATGAGTCGCTTATATTAAACTGAGAATACAAAAGGGAATGTAACAATAGGGGGTAAGGGTTTGGTAACAAAAAAAATATTTTTATTACTAATAGTCCTGTCAGTGATAACTTTAGGCTGCCTGAGTTCGGACGACGAGGAGAAGACCAAGGAGGAAGACAGGGAGGCAGGCGGCAGTTCTGGAGGTGCGCAAAGACCAAGAGAAGTGAGAACACCCGTAGGGATGGGAGAAACGTGGACACAGAAAGAGGCTGAAACTGAAGGAAAAACGTGGACACAGGAAAATACGGAAACACAGAAAGAGCTTGAGACACCGATAGAAACAGGAACACAGGAAGAAGTTAGAACACCGGAAGAATCTGGAACTCCGGGAATTGAGAAAGAGCCTGGAATAGGGCAAACGGAAGCAGGGATGGAAGAAGGAAAAAGAAGCGGGATCGCACAGCCATCTGGAATTGCGCAGCCGAACGGAACCGCAGCTACAACACATCTTGTAAGGCTTAAGGATTATCTTATAATTCCCTCAAACCTGAAAATCAATGCCGGAGACACTGTTGTATGGAGAAATTATCAAGAATCCAGTGTGCTTATCCTGACAAGCAGGGAGCACCTTTTCGAGGATCAAAGGCTTGTATATGGAAATACTTTGGAGTATACATTCAATGAACCCGGAAGCTACAATTTCAGTGTAAAAGGACATCCGAAAATGCAGATAACCATCACTGTAAAATAAGACTCTAATGTATAGCAGTTTCAAATGATACATAAAACTATAGTTGAAGGCACAACAAAGGCTTCAGTTCCGATACCGCCTCTGGACGCAACCTTCCCTCCCTCTGCAGCTCCGGTTTTTTATAACCCGGAGATGGAGCTTAACCGCGATATTAATGTCGCAGCAACGGCTGCATTTGTGGAAAGGCTTCTTTCGAAAAAAGAGATTTTCAGGGAAGAGATCCGTTATGTGGACGCTTTTTCAGCGTCAGGGATAAGAGGGCTCCGGATTGCAGGCGAAGTAGGGATCCACGCGACCATGAATGACTGGAGTCCAGACGCATTTGAACTGATAAAGGAAAATATTAAGATTAACGAGCTTGAAGAAAAAACTCTGGCTACCCGAAAGAACGCAAATGTGTTGCTTCACGAGCAAAAATACCATATCGTGGATATCGATCCTTTTGGCACCCCTTCTCCCTTTCTGGATGCAGCATCGGCTTCGGTATGGAATATGCTGTCAGTTACGGCAACGGATACGGCACCTTTATGCGGAGCCCATATGAAAGCTGGGATAAGGAAATATGCGGCTGTACCTCTTAATACGGAATATCATAGTGAAATGGGCCTTCGAGTCCTCCTGGGGGCCTGTGCAAGAGAGCTTGCAAAGCATGAAAAAGGGATGATGCCGCTGCTTTCTCATGTGACACGCCATTATGTTCGCACTTATCTCGAAGTTCTCCCTGGAACAAAACAAGCTGACCGAACTCTGAAGTCAATGGGTTTCAGCATTCACTGTCCAACATGCGGGTTTCGGGGAATGATATACGGGCTTGCAGTTCACATTGAAAAGGAGTGTCCTGTTTGCGGGGCTTTCACTCAAATTGCAGGCCCTTTGTGGCTTGGGCCGTTCAGGGAACAGGCATTCTGCGACGAAGTTATTTCCGAACTTGAAGTGCATCCTCTAAACACAAAGGATAAAGCAAAAAAGATTATTACTTTCTGCAGGGATGAACTGGATATACCAATGTTTTATGATCAGCACGTGATCTGTAAAGAACTTGGAGCTTCTGCAACCGGAATGGAAATCCTGATAGAAGCCCTTAGAGCTCATGGATTTGAAGCATCAAGGACTCATTTCAGTGGCACTTCATTCCGAACAGATGCGCCGATAACAGAAATAAAGGAGATAATCGGGGCACTTTCAGGATAAACTCATCAGGCAAAAATGTAGGGTAAAATGCAGAAGTAAAAGTGCAGAACTGAAAATGCAGAAGTAAAAGTACAGAACTAAAAGTGCAGAGAAAAAATGCAGGATAAAATGCAGAACTGAAAGTGTAGAACTGAAAATGCAGAAGTAATTGTATAGAAGTACAAGTGCAGGTTGGAAACCTTTCCAGTATTATATATAAATCATTGATGAATACTTAAGTTACTTTGATTTAAATTAAGAAATAACCCACCAGAAAAAATCCCAATGTGATATTATGTCCGACGAAAATGCAGAGAAGTTATTTTTGCAGGAAAAACCCACTCTTGCGCTACTATTCATAGGCTCGATGGAAAAGACCTATGCATCTATTATTTCTAAAGAGATAGACTCCACTTTTGCTCATACAACAAGGATCCTCGCGAAAATGGAACAGTGCGGACTTATAAGATTCACATCTGAGGGGCGAATAAAATTTGTTGAACTTACGAAATATGGAGGGGAAGTTGAAGCTGCCCTCAAGGAGTTCAGGGATATAATCGCAGAGGAACCTCCGAAGGACCAGAAAGAGGAGTCCAGAGATACAGGTGCTGAAAGCGAAGAAGCTGCAGCTGAGGAAGAGAAAAAAGAACCTGAACAGGCAGAAGAGCTTGACCCTTTGAGTGCCGAAATTCTTGAAAAAATAAAGAATCTAAGGAATAGAATTGAAAGTATCCATATGGATGCGGTAAAACAGGGAGATAGCAGGGACACGATTTCCCGGAAACTTGGTCCTTATAGTCGGGATATTAAAAGACTCCAGAATCAGATTGAAAGAGCAGAAAGTCCCATTAATGAAACTGTTATCTCAGCTCTGGAAGAATGTGAGGAACTTCTGAACTCTTACCTTAGAGGCTGAGGAATTGTCCTGTTTCCGGCAATAACAGAGCAGAAGAGAGAATTAGCAGAAGAGAGAATTGGTAGGAAAAACATGATTAAAGTTGTAACCCTTCAGCATATTTACGGAAAGAACCGGGATAGGATGGCTGGGCTTTTGAAAACCCTGGTTGAGAATGAATTGAAAAATCTTGAAGTAAAGGTTGAGATCTCTATTATTCCTGAAAACTGGGCTGAGTACACCCTTGAAGGCGAGGACGAGGAAGTGTCTGCGAATTTGCTGGCTTCCAGATATGGGACGCCTGCAAAGAAAGCTGAAGCCGGAAAGGTCTACATTGGTTTTCTCCAGGCCTTTGGAGAGGACGCCATTCTAGCCGATATTGGTATGCCTGTGCAGATTGAAGCCAAGGAATTGAAAGCTCTGGGCAGCGGAAAGCCAAAACAGCTTGCCTTGAGGTTTGGTCTTATACCCCATTTGCCTGTTGAAGTCGAAATCATTGAAGCAAATAAGATTGTAAAAGCCCGTTTTACCAAAAGGCAGCTTGATACCTGGTGGAGTTGGAAAAAGGCAGCTACCGATCGAGTAACTATTAATGGGGTAACCCGTTCGGAAATCAAAAGAGCAATAAAAAAGACAGGTCATGGAAGGGATATTTACGAAATTGAGCGACTGGGGCTGCTGGAACATGCAATCGTATGCCGGGAAAAAACCGACGGCCCTGGTATAGTTGCAGAAATAGGGCCCTACCTAAAATCTGAAATGGGGGTCGTAATTGGAGACGGCCGCTGACCGATATATCCCTCAGAAAGAAATAGCTGAAGCCGAAAAAAGGGCTGGCTTGGAAAAACCTGGCCTGGATAAATTTTATAAGCCAGTGGGTTTCAGAATGGAGCCTGGCTTAATACTCGGAGTTATTAATAATACTTTTTCTGTAAAACAGTGGGCTTAAAAAAGGAATTTATAATGTAATCTTAAAAAGACAGTGTTCGTGCCCAGTCCCGTAACACTCGGTCTCGGCAACTTTGTAATCCATTTCCAGCTTTCCTTTAAGAATTCCCTCAATAATGCCTTCTCTTAAGGCGCAGAAGGGTTTTCCTATGACCGGAATTGAACTGGCTTTGAAATCGTCTTCAATCTGAAGAGCAGGGGGATCTGCGATTACGGAAACCCGACAATTCCCATGGAACTCCAGAAAATCCCCAATCTCCCTCAGGAGTTCATCAGGGGTTTCAGATTCAAAAATGGGAATAATAGATCTTCCGAGATCGTTTCCTATCGTTTTTACAATCGGGGCGTTATCAATTCCGTATGCTTCAAAGCCAAAGTAAAGCGCATGGGATAGGATTTCTGCAAAAAAGGTTCTGTCGTTTCCGCTCGCTGGAGCCTTTTCTAATAAACTCCTGTAGTGCTCGACGAAAGGTTCCTGAGAGCGGCCCATGTAGTGAGAAGTAAGAGAATAAATTTTTCGGCGGCGGTCTTTTGGGTCAAAGTATTCTTCCACAAGCTCGGATGTCCTGAGATTGTTGAGATGAACGGAAATAGTTGATTTGGCTTTTTCTGTAAATGTTACGATTTCATCAAAAGACCTGGGTTCTTCCTTGAGCAAATTAAGAATCTGGAGTTTAACAGGACTGGCTACAACTATCAGTCCTTTTTCATTGTAAAAAAATTCTGCTTTACTCTCAGGTTTTGCCATAATATCTTTAGATAAGTTGTATTTAGAATATATAAATCGTTCGCATATTAACGAATAATTTCATATTATATATAATTACAAACTTATACAATCAATCTCTCTAAGAAGGTGGACTTAGAAAGAGAGGTATTTAATCTCTGAAAAGAAAGCTTTAATTCACGAAGAGAGAAATCAGATCTAGGTGAGATACTCAGGTGGGATACCCGGTTCAGTAAAGGATGGATTTGATCAGGAAGGAAAATTTATAGGTAGAATAGGATAAATTGATGAAATAGCTTCAGCAAGACAGGTAAAATGTCGGCTTGAGGACTTTAAAAAAGCAAAGGGGAAAACACATGGGATTATTCAAAAGAATGGAAACAGTATTCAAATCAAAGATGAATAAAGTGCTTAACAGGATGGAAGACCCACGAGAAACCCTGGATTATTCTTACGAGAGGCAGCTGGAACTGCTCCAGAACGTGAAGAGGGGAGTTGCAGAAGTTACAAGTTCAAAAAAGCGCCTCCAGCTCCAGCGTGCAAAACTGGTTCAGAATATAGACAAGCTTGATGGGCAGGCAAGAGATGCAGTTGCCGCTGACAGGGAGGATCTTGCAAGGCTGGCTCTTGAGAGAAAAGCCGCCCTTGCGCAGCAGGTAGAAGGGATAGACAGGGAAATTGAAGAGCTTGAGAAGCAACAAGAAAAGCTGATAGCTTCGGAAAAGCGCCTTTCAACAAAAGTGGAGATTTTCAGGACCCGGAAAGAGTCAATTAAAGCGCAATACTCAGCTGCTGAGGCTCAGGTTAAGATAAATGAATCCGTTACAGGGATAAGCGAGGAGATGGCAGATGTGGGCCTTGCGCTTGAAAGGGCTGAAAATAAAACCGAAGAAATGAAAGCGCGGGCTGAGGCAATTGATGAGCTTATGGAAGCTGGCACACTTGAAGACCTTACAGGCGGCAGGGATGAAATTGACCGGGAACTTGCTAAAATCAGCACCAAAACAAGTGTAGAATCCGAACTTGCCAGACTTAAAGCTAAAGCCGGAAAAGGGTCTGAAGAGGCGAAAACCGGGGAAGAAAGTACGGAAGAAAGAAAGGAGGTCTGAAGATTGATAATCAGGATTATGGGTGAAGGTCAGTACAGGGCACCTGAAGCTCTCTGTGACGAGCTGAACCAGATCGATAACCGGATCGTGGTTCTGGTTGAGGAAGGAAAAAACGAAGAGTTCCGAAATGAACTTGCTAAATTGATTTCTGAAATAAAAGAAAAGGGGGAGCCGATTGAAGCGGAAGAGATCCTTGAGTCTGATATTATCGTACCCCCTGGGGACCTGAGCCTTGAGGAAGCAAAAGCCGTGTTTAAAGGTTCAGGAATCTTTCAGGATTAAAACTGCAGTTTAAAAACTGCAATTTAATTTTACCGCTCAAACTAAAAGCCTATCCGAAAAGATATCAGGAAAATCATTATCCTTTATCCATACAGCTATTCTGAATTACGTTATCTGGAAAAGGTCTTTCAAAAATAATGGCATCTAAAGTCCTTTTTACGAGCTTTTTATCGTGACAATTTGCTCCATCAACAGTTACTGAAAGTGGTATACCTTTACCATCTGTTAAAATACTCCTTTTTGTTCCTTTTTTGCCATGATCAGTCGGGTTCGCTCCCACGATCAGTCGGGTTCGCTCTAGCGAAGAGCCAAAACATATTTTTGCAGCCAGTTCTTCCAGTTAATAACATTTTCGTTTTGAGAGTTGATCTTTTTCGAGAATTCCTGCTCTCAAATCTCTTATATTATCGTCAAGCCTCAATATTTCCCCCCGTTTTGCTTAAAAAATTCTGATTAACCTCCTTTTCAGAAGGTTATTAAAATACACAAATCCGACCTTCAATACACAATTCTGACGCTTAACTATATAAATTTATACTGCAACCATCTTGATGGTGATTACCATGGTAAAATTAAACGAAGAGATGAAAAATGCTTTTTCAAAGGTGAAGATCTTTCCAGTAGCTACGGCCTCAAAAGATGGAATTCCAAATGTAGTACCCATGGGCTTCTGTCAGCTTGTGGATGATGAAACAATCTGGATTTCAGACAATTTCATGGTCAAATCCCTGGCGAACTTGAAAGAAAACCCCAATGTTGCAATTTACGTATGGGGCCCGGATACAGGCGGCTGCTTCCAGATAAAAGGTAAAGCGGATCTTATTAGTGCCGGAGAGAAATTTGAAAAAATGAGGTCAATTGTGCATGCGGCAAAGCCGGGACTCCCTGCAAAAAACCTTATAGAAATCAAGATTACCGAGGTATTCCAGTGCGCTCCCGGCCCTGGAGCAGGGAAGAAGTTACTCTGATCGAATTTAATATAGCGTATCAGTATGATATCCGGATAAGCACCCCATAAATATCTGGATAAAAAAATAAACTATAGCTGGGAGTGTCAAAATGGTTAAAGATAAGGGGAAACCCCCTGTTTTTTGTGAAAAGTTCTGTATAGTCTGCAAGGGTGCAAGAGAGGGAAACAAAATTTGCAAGGCTATCCAGAACATCGAATTGAAAATTTTCGGGAAAAACGGCTGCATCTGGGGGGCAGCAAGGACAAAATATTACGGAGTCACCCCTGATAAAAAACTTCCTATAAATTCAAGAAAGAACAAACAAAAACAAACTGGTAAAAAGATATAAGGAATAAAGAAATAAGAAATAGAAATAGAAATAAAATATAGGCTATAAAAATGTTATAGTTATTTTTATTTTTTATAGCGAGTAATCCTAAAACTTTTTCCCTTTATAATTCAGAGCTTACAAAATTGCCTGAAGAATGAGTTTCCAGAATGGTTTTTCAGGATTATGTACTCGACTGATTACTTAAAGTTCGATATGGAAAGGGAAATATAACTATTCAGCCAGGATAAAATAACCCTGGGATTAATTTTATCAAGGTTCAGTCGACAAATTGCAAGAATAGTTTTTTGATTATTAACAAACGCCTGCGTTTTCTGTTGTCTATCAGTTGTTTGTCAGACTCACTGGGCCCATTAAAATCAATATCAATTGACATGTTTTAATGAGCTGGTTTTAATGAGCTGAATAGTTATAGTTAATTTTGAGTTTTGAATTTTAGCTGCATAGCTGCAGTCAAGTTTTATGTTCGTTTTTTTCCCAGAAAGCCTGTACCCGTCAGAAGTCCTGCTACAGCAAGGATGATACCAAAACCGGGAGTTTCTTCGTCATCCTCTTCCGTACGGCTGCTTGAGGATGTATTTTTCTCCTGGCTTGAATCCGTAACTCCTTCTGGTTGTGTGCTGCTTCCTTCAAGGGGCATTGGTATTCCTACATAAACGACAGGAGTATCCGAAAAAACCTCACCTGAGTATTCTTCAAGGTCGAGAAAAGTTGCTTTGCATGCAGGTAGATGGATTTCTCCCTCTTTGTGCATTTGCATAATGTAAACTATTTTTTTTGAACCCCCAGAGCTTCCGAGAACCTGCTTGAAGCTCGTTTCCCCGCTTATGAACTTAGCTTCAGGAGGTGCCGTGTCGGTTAAGGTCACACTTGCATCAGCGTTCCCAGTATTCTTTGCAGTGACCGTCACAGTCAGCTTGTCTCCGGAGTTCAGCTGCTGCCTGTCAATAGTTTTTGTAATTGAGATTTCAGGCCCATAAATTTTTATTTTTTCCGAATTATTAGAACCCGCTTCTCCGCTCTGCCCATTGGGGAGAGTAAAAGTAGCTATGGCTTGTGGGAAGGTGAATTCCCCAGGCTTATCAGGAATCAGGGTGTACTCAAAAACCTTTTCAGCCAATTCTCCGGACTTAAGGGAAAGAGTCTTATCGAGTGTTACAGGCTCTCGTAAGTGAACTTCGGGAGCTATAGAATCATTGAGTGCAATATTATTGATATCGCAGAGCCCTTCGTTCCGGACGCTGACTGAGACGTGCATAGGCTTTCCCATATGGTTATTTTTTTTAATACTCTTTGAAATAATGAGGCCCCATTTTTTCTCGATTTTTATGACTTTCGAACCTACATGTTCATACTTATCCCCCCTTACATCCACGCATGTAGTTTTTGCAGTTATGTTCAGATTAGTATCGACCCAGGGAATTGGAGCCTTCAAGGTAAGGTTCACAGGTTCAAGGGTCTCGTCTTTAAGAACCTCACCAATAGTGTACCTCGTTTTTCCTTTAAGCACCTCCATGCCGGCCGTGTCAATGGTTAGAACGGTATCTTTAGCCCTTGAATCTCCCTCATTTTTAAGCTTTATCGATACATCAATTCTACTATCTCCGGCAGATTTGGAATCATATATATCTTTTTTGGTTTCAACTTTTATGTTAAATTTTGGCTCTCCTCTTACGAGAATATCCAGTTTAGCATAAGGGTTCCAGTTTTTGGTTTTAAATTCTTTATTGTCTATAGTGATAGTTTCATAATTCGGATCCACTTCTCTGGCATAAACTTTTATCCTGTCGTCATATACAGCTTCCAGGCCTGCAGAAAGCGGAGAGGTCTTCAATTTTTCCCCATCCATTGAGATTGAAATGATCATCTGGTTGTCTTCGTTGAAATCTTCTGCCTTTATATCGTAGCCGTCGACTGTTATCGTCTTTCCCCAATACAGCTTTGCTCCATCCTGTTTCTTTACCCACTCAATGTTTTCTTCCGCAAGAACAGTCACTGAGAAGGCCGAAAAGAAGAAAACGGCAAGTAATGCAATCAGTACAAGCTTCTTAGCCATAGTTACCTTCCTTGAATTTTACACTTTTATACCGGATCTGCGTACTGGAAGCATGCATTTTGAGCTCCTGTAATGCCTACGGCTTTTTAAATATTTATATTCATTAATTATAAATAATTAGTAAATGTTTATTCATAATGATATTGCCGTATCTTGTTATTCGATACATTTTTTGCCCCAGCACTCCCCTAAATTTATAATTTTTTAACCCGTTATTATTTTAATAACTCTAATTTTACGGCTTTTTTATTTAAGTCCAGCATTAATTTATAACCTATGATTTACCGGTTTATCTTGCTTAGTAGCAATGTCGTCTTACTGAATGATTTTTCATCCAAATATGATATTTATTATCTAATTATGCGATATATTCTCTTAATAAGATATTTTTTCTGGACTCTATAATTTCAAACTCTATAAAGTATCTTGGCATAAGGTATTTTAATTTTTTGTACTGATCTCAATATTCAATAAACTTCTAATATCAGAGGTGTTTTCTTTTAATCAAGAAGTAGCAGTTCCTTCCGGATATTGGAGGTTATTCATGGAACTTACAAAAGTCGTAGAAATTCTCGAAGAAATTGCACCACCTGAACTTGCTGATGACTTTGACGAAGGCAGGATCGGGCTAATTCTCAACTTGGAAAACAATATAGAAAAAATTGCAGTTGCCCTTGATGCCAGTTCTTATGTGCTTAAAAAAGCTGCAGAAATGAAAGCAAATCTACTGGTCACCCATCACACCCTTATCTTCCACCCAATAAATAAAATCTCAAAATCCCTGGCAGAATCCCTCAAGCTTGCCCTTGAGACTGAGATCTCCCTTTACAACATGCACACAAATTATGATAGGGTTGAAGGGGGCATTAATGACGTGCTTGCTGCAAGGCTTGGGCTCAGGAATATCGGAACTGCGGAAATCGGCAGGATAGGAGAGGTCGAACCCTGTGCTTCAGCGGAACTGGCATCTAATGTCTCGGAAGCATTGCAAACTCCTGTAACATACGTTGGAGAAAAAAAAGAGATAAGGCGCGTAATGGTCGTTGGAGGCAGTGGTTTCAGGACCGAATTCCTCGAAATCGCCAGGGCATATAGGGTCGATGCTTTCATATCTTCCGAACTCAAGCATGATATTCTCCGCGCTTATGAGGATCTCTGCCTGATTGACGCCACTCATTATGCCACGGAAAATCCGGGTATGGAGGCTTTATGCTCAAGGTTGCGCGAAATTTCAGGCCTTGAGGTGGTATTCATTAAACAGCCTCCTGGACTCAAAATAATTGATAAGTCTTGATAAAATAATTGGTAAGTCTTGATAAAATAATTGATAAGTCTTGATAAAATAATTGATAAGTCTTAATAAAATAATTGATAAGTCTTAATAAAATAATTGATAAGTCTTAATAAAATAATTAATAAGTCGTAACTATTCAGGTAGCCTGTGAAAGGCTACAATTTTTCCTCATTTCGAGGAAAAATTGCATATAAATTGAATCCATTGGTCATCGGTTAAG
>DADO01000213.1 GCA_002509325.1 Methanosarcina sp. UBA402
AGAGTCAAATATTTGGCAACTGTTGTGGAGATGGAGACAATTTATCACGATTCATCACTTAACCGAAGACGCATGAATTCTTTTCAAAATAATTTCCTTATGCTTAAATACGGAGACTTTCACTGAAAATTATAAAAAATAGAGCTGCCGGCACCTTCAAAATGAAGGAGCGCCGACTTTCCCTGCACTGGAATCAAATTATGACGTAAGGGTTTTGAGTGCTTCGGGGACGCAGAGGCTGATTTTGTATTTGACAGTCTTTCGAATCTCGCCTATCATCTTCATTTCAGTGTTGTCCAGGATTTTTGCCCTGTGAACAATCAGGAAATACCCGACTATAAAGGCTGTGTACTCCCAGGTTGCTCCGGTAAGCAGATGCACATTCTTGGCTGCGAGCATGGATCCAACCACAAGGACAACGATAAGAGTCAATCTCCTGTACATCGAAGTAAACGGATGCATGTGCTGCTTCCTCCAGGCTCTTAAAGTCATCGAGACTTCGATCGATGCATAGGATACCGCAGTCCCTATAGCTGCACCTATCATGCCATACTCAGGTATAAGCATGAAGTTGATGACGGCATTAATGCCTGCACTTGCTATTGAGCACTTCATAAGGAAATCCGAATCTCCGGATGCCAGAAGGGTATGATAGTTAAATCCGAAGTACGAATTTGCTATGAACCCCAGGGCAAGGATACGCAGGGCTGTGGCACCGCTTACGTACTGCGCCCCGTAGAGTCTCGTAATAAAGTACTCAGGGTACACGAATATCAATGCGAAGAGAGGGAATGTAAGCAGGAAGCACCATTTCGTCATTACTGCATAAATTGAGCCGAGTGGCGCGGTATTGTTTTGACCCCAGAGCCTGGATGTTACAGGGACGTACACATAGCCCATGGAAGCAATTACCAGGGACAGGAACCCTACAAGAGGGTACACTGCATTGTAAATTCCAACGACTTCAGCCGACTTGAAATAGCCGAGCATTATTGTGTCTATCCAGCTCATCAGGTTAAGCAGAGTTGCAGTTATCAAAAGCGGGAATGAATACCTTATCAGTTGCCTGGTAGTATCACTGAATTGAATTTTCCGTTCCTGCTTTATCGCCTGCTTGATTGGCGGCTTCTTTATAAAGTACACAGACATTATGCCAAAGGTAAAGATCATTGAGAGCAGATCCGCAAATACAACTCCTCTCAAGGAAACTCCTACGAATACGGCAACTGAAGCAAATCCAAGCAGGGATATCGGCCTTATAATGTTATAGAAGTACATGTTAACATTCGTACGGTCGAATCCTCTGTAGATCGCTACTGTCAGGTTCAGGAGTATAGTGAACGGGACCGCAAAGACCAGGATCTTCACTACGGGCAGGATCTTACCCTGTGCGTCAAAGCCATTTCCAGCCAGACTCTGGAACAGGGAAGGTGAGACCAGGATTGAAAGCAGACCTGCAATCAAGCCCATAAGCATGGCTGAGATTATTAATTCGTGTACTTTCTGTTCCTCGTGCCTGCCCCTGAAAAACGCGATATATCTTGGAATCCCTTCATTGAGTCCAAGGGTTGCGACTGCGCCTGTAATTGAGATCACAGTAAGTGCAAGAGCATATGTGCCAAAATCAGCTGGCGAGAGGTGTGATGTGATTACTTTTTTAGTAATGATGTCGAGAAGCATTCCAATGAAGGTTCCTGCAAGTATTACACCGGAACCTGCCACTATCCGGTTGACCGAGTCGTTAACTGACATGCTAACACCGTTTTATTGCAGTTAGTTCCCGACTTCCAGGGTAAATGGGCAGGAATGGCACTCGGTTGCCTGACCAGGGGCGGTTTGTAAACGGATCTCAGTTAGCTGCAGGTTAAAGTCTAAGAAGCCTTTCTTTGCAGTTTGCAGGAAAGTTAAGCCTTGCTCTTCAGCCTTGCAGGCATTACCAGATAGGGTGCTGGTATTGTATGGAACAAAAAATCTCATTTTAGGGTTTAGGGTTTCAAAGTTTACTGTTTCGAAGTCCTTTAAACAGCTGTGAGTTTTAAAATTTTCTATATAGCGGTCTTTTTGCTTAACTTCTTGTCTGGCTGCTCCTTTTTGAGCTTTCAAGACAAGGTCTATCTCGGGTTTCTTGATAAGCTGCATAATTTCTTACGACCTTTAGGATTGGATCGGAGCTAAATCTTCGATTGGATCCAGGGAAAGAAATCAACAAGTTTGATTTCAGGGTATCGAATGATTGGATCGGAGCTAAATCTTCGATTGGATCCAGGGGCCAATTTCCAGGTTGGATCACAGGTTGAGTCCTGGTTGGGTCCCGAAAAGACTCGAAAGTGGATCCTGGGTTAATCTTCGGTGGGCACCGAATCTTCGAGGCTGGATTTTGGGTTGAATCCGGGATAACCCCTGTTGGATCGAAGGTTGGGTTTTGGGTTGGGTTCCGGGTAAGGTTTCTCTGTGAATTATAGGTGGACCCCGGGTAAGAACCTCTGTGAATTATAGATGGATCTCGGGTAAGAACCTCTGTGGATTATAGAGTGAATCCTGGGTAAGATTCAGGGTTAGGTTATGGAAGGCGGATCTGGGTTTACCCGCCTTGAGTATGGTTTACCCGCCTTGAGTATGGTTTACCCGCCTTGCGTATAATTATGATTTGCTTCTGAATTCAACAGACTTCTTATCCGTTTTTAGAAGCTAGGAATTTGTTTTTACTGCCAGGCTTTGCTTACGATACTCATCAAGCTTTTTGCTTCCTTTTTCCTATTAACTCCACAAGCGTTCGTAATCAATTTAGCCGTTTCATTCGTGGCAAAGCAAATTCCAGATATTATTCAGTTATCTGAAACTTGAAGGAAAATAAACTCATTAAATATATTTTAGATCCCCCTCAAGATTTCTACTGAGTAGCTCCTCGACTAAATATAAAAGCTTTTTGGAATAATTCAGGAATTATCATAATGAGGTAAGATTGCCACGTGAAGGAAAACTGATTTAATAAGTCTCCTGTCTGGATTATAGTAGATGCTGGTTCTCGGATTTTACAGTCATCAACATGCAGGAGTTTTATGGCGATTAAATGTTCCAGATTAAGAAAATAAGCTTTTAGAGATCCTAAAATATAACCCGAAAATCCGATTAACCTATTCTGGAAAGTCCTAATTTATATTATTCTGTAAGGAACAATCCTGGTTCAGAAGAGTTTTTACTGATATTATTTACGTGCAGGCAGGATAGAAAAACTATTTTCAAAGACAAGGATAAATAGAAAAAATAATGAAAGGAGTTTGATTAAACTCGCTAACTCCTATGAAAAGTCACAACAGGTGAACTATGAACCACATTTAAACTGTGAACCACATTTAAACTGTGAACTGCATTTATAGATAGGCGTGCGTAACATAACGCCGCATCATCCTGTGGCTGTTGAAATAGTAGGCTATCATGCCTATGGAATTGTTTATTAGCCTCACCCACTCGTCCCTCCGGTCATAGTACATGGGAACGATAATATAATACAGTTTATTATAAAGGTCGCTAAGCTCTGCGGCTTTTGCTTCTTCTTCAGAAAAGTTTTCTTCGGGCTGAGGACCAATTGCCCAGCCGGTCACGCCTTCAATCCAACCTTCGATCCACCAGCCGTCAAGCACGCTGAAATTCACAACCCCATTATGGGCAGCTTTCATGCCGCTTGTACCTGAGGCCTCGTAAGGACGGGTTGGCGTATTAAGCCAGAGGTCGACCCCGGATACCATTTTTGCGGCCAGGTCTATATCATAGTTTTCCAGGAAAACAATCTTTATTTCTTCCCTAAGAATTTCTATATCTTTGAAAATATCCCTTATAATCTGTTTTCCAGCTTCGTCACGCGGATGGGATTTACCTGCAAAGATAAGTTGAATTTTGCCTTTCCGGTTTATTTTTTTGAGCATCTCAAGGTCTGAAAGGACCAGAGTTGCACGCTTGTATTCAGTCATGCGCCGTGCAAAACCTATGGTAAAGGTCTCGTAATCCATACCCACGCCTGTCCTTTCATTCACCTCATCAATAAGGGCTTTTTTTGCATTCCAGTGGGCTTCCCAGATCTCGTTGTCCGGAATTCCATCTACCCTTACCAGAAGTTCAGGCTCATTTGCCCAGCCAGGCAGATATCGGTCATACAGTTTCCTGAAATAAGGAGAAGTCCAGGTATATGAGTGGATACCGTTTGTGATTGCCTGGATCTTGTAGCCAGGAAAGAGTTCGCTTGAGACCAGGCTGTGCCTCTTTGTGACTCCATTGATGTAATTCGACAGGTTAAGGGCAAAAAGGCTTGTATTGAAGCGGTCGACCCCTCCAAACCTTCTGAGGATATCTACATCGTTTCTGTCCTGAAAAAGGTCTTCTATAAGCCCGTAATCAAACTTATCGTGCCCTGCTTCCACAGGGGTATGCGTAGTAAAAATACAGTATTCCTTTACTTTCATATGGTCAGCGCCGTTACGCCTCAGGAGTTCCAGGCCTAACAGGCTTGAATGACCTTCGTTCATATGGTATTTTCGGATCTTGAAGCCCAGCGTATCAAGCATTCTTACCCCTCCTATTCCAAGTATCATTTCCTGCTTGAGCCTGTAGCACTGGTCTCCCCCATAGAGAGAATCCGTAATTTTGCGGTCATCCCATTCGTTCCCCTCGACATCGGTATCTAGTAAAATAATGGGTATACAGCCTCCTGTAAGGCTTTTACAATTATACAGCCAGGCCTTGATTTTAACATCCCTTGTTTGGATTTTTACGCTTACTTCTTCTGCTAAAGGCGTCATGAAACGGGCAGGATTCCACTCTTCGGTATGCTCTATCTGATTTCCAGAAGGGTCAAGAATTTGCCTGAAATAGCCTTTATTGCTCACCAGTGTTACTGCTACCAGTGGAATATTCAGGTCTGCAGCCGAGCGAATAGTATCCCCTGCAAGTATACCCAATCCTCCTGAGTAAGTCGGGATTTCACTGGTAAGCCCGATTTCCATAGAAAAATAAGCAATTTTCTGTCCTTTCAATACTCCCTGAAGATCATCCATCTCAAAATCCTCTTTTTATTTTTGAATAGGTATATCTAAAAATATGTCATCGGTTATATATCAAATTGACCTTGAGAATTAATTTAAAACTGGATTTTACTCTGACAGGGAAAAAGGGGAGGTTTATCCAAAATCTGAGTGTAAAAAATGGCTGAGAAAGAGAAATCAGTAGAAAGAGGGATCCGGTATTAGGTAAACTGACTATTGTGTCCTAGAAGCTACAGTTCCAGGTTAGAATGAGGCAGGAAAAGTATATATATTCATTTTTAGGGAAGTATGTAAATAATAGTTTAATCTCTTAAATTTACTAAATCTCAATTTCACATATATATTTTTCCCTTGAGTTCTCTTCTTTTTCTTTTATCCCTTCTTGCTGGATTTCCTGATTGAATCTAACTTTCAAGGCTCTACACTCTAATACTTTCTGAAATTCAAATCACAAGTTTTTTAATTTATTGGGTGCTTCTATGTTTGCGGAGCAAAAAATGTAAATATGCGAATATTATCATAGCTTCCTACAAAAGATTCAGACCTATGGAGAAAAAAATGTCTAAAGAGGTTTCGAACTCGGCAAAGAATGGGCACGGCAGGAAAAAAGCCTGTAAATACCTGAACGAGATAGCTTTATGCAACGCTCTGGAGATGGCAAGAGAGCTGATTTCAGTAATAAATAAAGTTCCTGTAACAGTTTTCCTCTGGAGACCAGAAAAGTACTGGCCTGCCGAATTCGTCTCCGAAAATATAAGGCAATTTGGATATACTGTAGAAGAGTTTACGTCCGGAAAAGTTCTGTATGGCAATATTGTGCACCCTGACGACATTGAAAGGGTTGAAAGAGAGCTTTTAAGAAGAATAGAAGAAGATTATGTTGACTTTTCCCAGGAGTACCGCATCCTGACGAAATCAGGCGAAGTACGCTGGGTTGATGAAAGGACTTTCATTGAAGCTGATGAGAATGGGGTTGTAAAGTACCTTAAAGGAATAGCCCTCGACATTACTGAGCGGAAGAGACGAGAGAAACTGCTTTATATCCAGAGGGATCTTGGCATCGGGCTCAGCACTTCCAGTTCACTTAACGAGACTCTTGAGAAATTACTGGATTCCTGCCTTCAAATAGATGAAATTAATGCCGGAGGCATTTATCTTATTAATGAAGAAACAGGAGACATGAATCTTGCAATTCACCGCGGTCTTTCCCCTAATTTTGTCGAGCATGCCTCACATTACAGTGTGAATTCTCCAAACACTAAACTTGTTATGATAGGGCAGCCTGTTTACAAACAGCATGTAGACCTTCTCCTTACCTCGAAAGATGACGCACTCAGGCATGAAAACCTCAGGGCTACTGCAATTATCCCCGTAAAATCAGGAAAAGACGTTATTGCAGCTTTTTATCTTGCTTC
>DADO01000101.1 GCA_002509325.1 Methanosarcina sp. UBA402
GTAACCGCTTTTTCTTATCCGACGTGGTTTTTTGAGAACATAATAAACGACTCCATTGTCTTCAATATCTTTTTTAATTATGCCTTCATTTGTAAAAAACAGGTTTCAGAACTAAGTATATTCGTAACTACTGAATATAGTTAACAATCAAAAAATGAATTTTACCAGCTCTAATAAAAAATGAAAACTGGCTCTGCTAAGCCCTATTTTTTCCTTCTCTGTAATAGGATTTTTTTAGAAATCAAGGGAAAAATTCAGGATTTATAAATCGGAAAATACTTCTAATGTCATTCTTGCGTTTTCGAGCATATTATGGTTGTTATTAAAATAAATGTAGGCTTTCTCCGGCCTAATATGACGAATTTTCCCTATAGTTTCGCTGATTTCTGCCTTGGAGTAATTATAGCTATACCAGCCTTCCCTCCCATGCATCCTCATATATACTGTTTTTCCGGGGAAGATGCGGTTCCTGTAATCCGGCGAGTCTACGGATACCAGAGTCACTTTTTTCATAAGTTCTGCACATGCTTCATCATTTCCCAGCAGCTCCTTGTTCCTGACCTCCAGGGTAAACCTCTTCCCAAGTTTTGCGGCTTCTGCAAACCTGAGCACTCTTGCAACATCATCGAAGTTTGGAGGCACCTGAAAGAGGTAAAAATCAACAAGCTGGTCCATTGGTTCGAAAACCCCCAGGAATTTTTCCAGAATTTCAAGGGAACTTTCACTTAGTTGGCGCCAGTGGGTTATAGACCTGTGCACCTTTATGCTCCACCTGAGCCCTGTCCCTTTCCTTTTCCAGCCTTCAATCTGACCAGGTAAAGGAAACCTATAAAAACTGGCGTTAAGTTCGACACTGTTCAGGCCGGAATTCTGGATAAACCAATCAAGGTTCTTCTTTTTGTTCCAATCATAATACCAGCCGCTTGTACCCACAAATGCATCCATACAGTCCCCTTTTATATATCGGCCTGATGGCAGATCTATTTTTGGTTCACAGGCTCATAAGCGAAAAACTTCTGGTATTCTACAAAAAATCTACTTTCCGCAGTAAAATTTCTTAATTTTATATTTTTTAAATCATGCAAGTACTTTTTATAAAATATCTTCCAATTTTACCATGATGACTCTCTCTCCTAGCTCTGAATCTACAACTCATCTTGGTACAACTCATCTTGGCCATTATGGCCTTATTGCTGGCGTATTTGACGAACTTGGCATTCCAGAATTGATTGATAATCTTCTCCCCAAGAAAAGTGGCCACAATATCTCTCATTCTACTGCTATCAAGGCAATGTGCATTAACGGTTTAGGGTTTACTGAACGTCGTCTTTAACTGTTTCCTGCTTTTTTTAAAACTTACCCACTGAAAGGTTACTGGGAGAAGATGTTTTACCAGAACACCTTAATGATGACGTTTTCGGCAGAAGCTTGGATAAAATTCAGGAATACGGAGCAACCGAGCTCTTCAACCATATAATTCTACAAGCTATGAAACACGTTCCTATTAACCCCCGTATTTGCCATACAGATTCTACAAATTTCAGTGTTTATGGTGACTATGACAACGATAATAATGGCAAGACTATCAACATTACTTATGGTCATCCTAAAGACAAGAGAGTCGACTTACTTCGTTTTACCATTTCCATGGTTACTGGCCAGAAAGGAATACTTCTTTTCGTAAGAGCCTTGGATGGCAACAGTCCTGATAAGAAAGCTCTCATCAAAACCATCAAGGAACTAACACAGAACCTGAATCTTGACGAGAGAGTC
This sequence comes from Methanosarcina sp. UBA402, assembly GCA_002509325.1. GTDB lineage: Archaea > Halobacteriota > Methanosarcinia > Methanosarcinales > Methanosarcinaceae > Methanosarcina. The sequence goes on from DADO01000101.1 coordinate 1,774, forward strand.
TACCATGTTGCAGATAGCGTATTTTATACTGAAGATAATGTTAAAGAGATAGGAACTAACGCTTTTTTCATATCTAGAGTCCCTGCAACCATCAATGAAGCAAAAGAGCTCTTGACTGTAGACTTAATTCTGAAAACCTGCTCAGATGAGCGCTATTCTTATTATGCCGCAAAATGCGAAAAATATTATGGTGAAAAAATACTGCGGAAAGTAAGATCTTAGTTTAAAACTCAACGCGTATCCTACCTTGTAAAAAAATACAATCTGCCCAAATTTTCCTTCAGGCAGACGATTTTTATATTTAGGGTTTTTCAGTACTTGTAGTGCTTTACAGAGTGATATAAAATTACAACAAAGAAAGCAATTATGACAAGTAAAAAGCTGAAAAAACCTACTGGATCCCATACAAAGCCTATCCCTTTCCCCCCTGCTTCCCAGGACACTAGTACAGCTCCCTGGAGCACTGTAGGAATAACCACACAGGCAAAAGCGAGGACGAAGATAAACACGATATCAAAGACCTCTGCAAGCGTATTCTTATCTGCCATTTTTGTGCTGTCCCCTTAGTCGTAATATTCAAACTCGAACATGTGTTTCTTAATCGAGCTGCGCACACTCAGACAACCAATTGCCTCAATTATTACTATCAGGCCTACGAAGATTACATAGAGATAGAAAAAATTCTTAGCAATCTCCCATGTTTCGGTAAGTATCTTATAAAGAAGAAAAACCTCCACGCTCACCAGCAGAATAAGCATGCCCACTATAAGAACTGAATCTCCATTCAGTTTTCTGTGATACTTGCTTTCCATAGCCTGGTTATTCATCTCCAATGCCAACCACCTCCGTTTTTATAGCTAAACTTCCTGCTGGGCCCTTAGGTAATGGCCATCCCATCTCAGCCCAGTTATTTTCTGCGGTATAACTCCTGTGCCTGTGGCTGAAGTAGAAGTATGCGATTCCATAGAATACAAAAGCAAAGATCAGGTTATACTTGTAGCCCCAGAACAGCGTTGAAAGAATCGTAATGGCGATTACAATTGCAAAGTAAGCAATATACGGCTGAAGAGGGCTTACAAAAGGCCTGACCTTGCTTGTAGTCTCCGGAAAGAGCTTTCTGAAGCGGACCAGTGAGAACGGGATAAGCACATAGCAGAGCAGTCCCGAAATAATTGAGAATGTAATAACCTGATCCAGGAAACCGCTGAAGGCAAATCCAATTGCAACAGGCATCGTGAAAATCACTGCCCTGTAAGGTGTGTTATACCTTGGGTGCACTGCCGAAAACCAGGAAGATACATAATTGTCTCTGGAAAGAGCAAACCAGGAGCGTGAGGAATCACAGACGCATCCATTTGCACTGGCAACGCACGTCAGGAAGGTTCCAAGTCCGAGCAGAGCAATGAAAATAAATACTCCGCTGTTCTGTGCAGCTTCAAAGAGCGGATACACGGAAACTCCCAGGATACCTGCAGGGATGAGCACTGAACAGAGGTAAAGGGTCATTGCCGCTCCTATGAGCAGGGTGATCATTCCTGCCTGCTGGCCAAGAGGCACTGCCCTTGATGGGTGTTTGCACTCCTCAGCACACATTGCCGCTCCTTCAATCCCTAAATAGAACCAGGGTCCAAATTGCAGCGCTGCAAAGAGGCCTATCATTCCATTCGGCAGAGCTCCCTGGAACAGATATTCCGGGTGGATGTTTACTGTTCCAAAGGCTGTTCCAAAGAAGAAGACCACTATTGCAATGAAAGCTATCATGGTCAGGAAGAAGTTAAGAGTCAGAGCTGCAACAACGCCTCTGTAATTGATGAAAGTCAAAAGTGCAATAACAAGCAATGTTACCGGAAAGACTTGCAACTGCGGGAAAATGCTCTGTGCGATAAATGCAACGACAATAGAATCAGCTGCTTCAAGAGCAATATATTCCATATATACTGCAAGCCCGACACTGGCAGCTGCTCCAGGCCCGATAAAGAGTCTTGCCCAGTCATAAGGACCTCCTGCAAGTTTGGTTGCTGACCCAAGTTCGCTAGCGCAAAGGGAAATCATAACATACATGGCCCCTGCAACAAGCATTGCAAGTAAGGAACCCAATACACCGCCTTTTGCGACTGTAAAGTTCCAGCCCATGTACTCTCCAACCAACACGATCCCAACACCAAGAGCCCATACATGGAAAGGTCGTAGAGCCTTGACCAGGCTGGCAGCTTCATGTTTTTCATACATATTGCGTCATCCTCTTCTTTTTGAAACTCTACTTGCATCCAGTAAGACCCAGCCAATCAATCCAAAAGCCAGGAGATATATTAGTCCGTTTATAACAGTCCACATATCCATTTTGATATCCCCTTTTTATATATCAAATAATTATATATGTTACACTATACAATGCGTTCACTATACGTGAAAAAGTTTGCATTAATCATAAGAGGTCTTTATAATAATTTCGCTTTGGTTTTTTAAAAAAATTTTACCAGCGAAGAATTCGCTGGTTAAATACCTTAAGTA
>DADO01000112.1 GCA_002509325.1 Methanosarcina sp. UBA402
TAAAAAATTAGTGAACTACTGAGACTGGCAAAATGTAAAAAGTTTTTCATTTTTGCTCAGGGTAGGAAATCTACGCAGGAAACTTGCGAGGCTTTCTATTATGAAAAAATTCGTCCTTATAGTTATATCCTTTAACATGTAATCTCTTGATAATATATATCTGGAAATTATCTTGCTTATGTCAGGCTCATGTAGAGACCTGGATTTTCAGAGTCTCCTTGATTTTCATGTACTCAGGAAAAGGACATTAAAGCTGCACGAGATTTCCTGATGTGTATAATATACGGGGGGTAAATGAATTCATGAAAAAATTAGTCTTATTTTTGCTCATGGTGAGCCTTTTTGGGGCCTTAGGCAGTACAGCTTCCTCTTATTCTGCCTCTAAGATTCCGGAAGCTACAGAAACTGTTTGCAATGAAACCGTTTACAATGAATCTGCCTGCAATGAAACCGTATGCAGCGAAAATGCCTGCAATGAAATTGTATGCAGCGAAAATGATTGCAGCGAATCTGCCTGCAGTGAAACAGCTTGTAGCGAAACCGAGATCCAATGCTCAGCTTCATCACAGGATACTGCTCTTACAACCACAAATTATTCAGCCCAGATGCAGGCTAAAATGGTTAATATTAAAAGTGACTCCAAGGTCTATTCTGCCTATACTGCAGCCCCGGCTGAAGAAGGGAATTATCCAGCTATAGTGCTGATTCATTCATTTAAGGGATTCGAACCCGGGTATCAAACTATGATAAACAGAATAGCTGAAGACGGGTTTGTTGTGTTCGCTCCTTTCTGGCAGACCTACTCTGATTCTCCGTCTGATGCAGAGGTTGAAGCCCTTATCAGGAACAGCATAGCTTACCTTGAAACAAGAGAAGATGTCGATTCCGAGAGACTCGGCCTTACCGGCTTTTGTGCAGGCGGCAGGTATGCCATGCTTTTCTTGCCACAGATAAAGGAGTTCAAGTCTGGAGTTGCCTGGTATGGTTTTCCTTATACAGGCGGATCTGAACTTCAGCCTGCCAGACCAGCCAGCCTGATAGACAAGCTTGACGCGCCCATGCTTATGATACACGGCACTAGGGACCAGTATAGCAATATTACTGACATTTACAAATATGCCGGTAAACTGGACTCAGCTGATAAATACTTCGAGCTGAAGGTTTACCAGGGAGAGCGTCACGGTTTCATGATTACAGAAAATGGGGGACTTTCTGAAAGTTTTGTTGCGCAGGACGCATATGAAGAGATGATAACCTTCTTTGACAGGACATTGGTAACCTTCTGTGACAGGACATTGGGTAATTTGACTCTGTAAGAACCTTGAATAATTGAACCCAGTAATTTGAGGGGTATTATCCTCTCATTAATCCATTTTTTAATAAGATGGTAGTTTTTTTCATAAAAAAGCGCTGCTGATTTTACCAGTTATCTTGAGAATTTGTCCTGAACATTTCTCTTTTGCTTGTTATTATTCTCGAAAGTAAATGTAACTCTGCAACTCACGTATACGATTTTTCAAAAAGAAGGAATATATCTCTAATTCTCTATAATATTAAATATAAAAATATAAGAAATATATTTTTAATTTTTATATTAATTGATATAAAACCCGCGTTATGGATACGGGACCATGGTAAATGTAATTTCCCATATAGGAGTAGGTCTTCTTATTGCTTTGGCCTTAGGTCTGAAAGAAAGAAAACTGAAAGCCGTGGCTTTTTTATCCATGCTCCCTGACCTTGACTTTATCTTCTATTCGACCTCTATCTTTGCCAATAACAACCTGAGCCCTGAAGCCAGAAACCAGCTTTTTTACCTGATCGGGCATAGGGAGTTCATGCATTCTATCCTTTTCATTGTTCTGGTTACCTTTTTTATCTGGTTTAAGACAAAAGACTGGATTTTTACGGTTGGAGGGTTCCAGTCCCTTTTCTTCCATTCCTACCTAGATTATTTTACAAGCTGGAAAATGCGCCCCTTCTACCCTTTCAGCACAGATGCATCCATTATGGGAGCAGTTTATTTCTTTGACCCTCTGTTGAATTTGCTTCCTCTCTTACCTCCTTTCATTGTGATTATAGGAAATTTGAGCCACAGGGGAAGAATCAAAGGAAAACTGAATGGTTTTTGCACTTTTGTATCAAATATTGATGATAAGCTCTATGCCTCGCTTATTCTTCTGTTACTTATCTGGCTTACCTTCGTGCCGGTCTCAAAAGCTTTCCTGATCAACCGTGTCTCCTGGACCGAAGACGCTGATATAAGCTATCAGAATACCTATCCAGAGTCTATGAATAAGTTCCTGACTGCGTACTCATATAATTCCACTCATTATAAAGTCCTGGAAATAAGTTACCTTTCAGGAATCGAGGAAAGTTCATACGTTGAAAAAGTCTCTGTAGAGGGAGATTTTCCCGAATCAACTGATTACATTAAAAGAGCAGATAACTTATACCGGGCAGGCGTCCCTCAGGAAATCGATTACCCGGTCTACTCGGTTTCCGAAACAAATGATTCTGTGACGGTTGTTCTCAGTGATGCCAGAAGCCCGTACCTTAAAGAACTGGCTTATTTTAAGTCATTTTACAGGTTTGTTTTTGACAAGAGAAACGGAGAGGAATACGAAGTTTACGCAAGTATGCATGGAGGGCAGGAAGAGAGATTAGGCAGGAACTGGTTTGGATGAATTTCCAAGCCCTATTTCCAATCTTATTTCAAGACGAGATTCTATTTCAATAAAAATAATATTGCTACCGATTAATTTTACAAAAAACGAACACGAAACTCTTCGAATAACAGGCAAAAATAAATAAAAGTGTTTGAAAGCATTTTCATGCCAAATTTTTAATTATTTCTGGATTTTCGCGAAATATTTGTCGATTTCTTCCCAGTTAATTATGTTCCAGAATCCCTCTATGAATTTACCCCTGTCATTCTTATAATCAATATAGTAAGCGTGTTCCCACACATCGAGCGCCATAAGGATCGGGTAGTCGGGAACTATATTCACGTTGTGCTTTTCGATCTGCATGATCATAAGTCTCTTTGTATCATTACAGAAAGTTAAGGCAGCCCATCCTGAGCCCTCAACATTTGATGCGACCTGGGTAAACTCCTTTTTAAACCTCTCAAAGCTTCCGAAGTTGTCTTTAATAATATCGGCCAGTTCACCTACAGCCTCTTTGCTTGCATTGCTTTCAGAGGTCATCTCCCACCAGAAATAATCATGAAGGACATGCCCGCCAAGGTTGAAAGCTAGAGCTTTTGTGGTAGCCTTATAATCAAAATCCGTTCCTTCTTTCCTTGCCTTATCCATCATCTCTATGAGTGAATTCGCATTTGTCACGTAAGCCTGATGATGCTTGTCATGGTGGATGCGCAGCTGTTCTTCGGAAATGTAAGGTTCTAGGTCTGAGTAGCCATATTTCAAATTCGGTAACTTGTATAATCCTTTAGCCATATCGTCTTCCCCTCTTCCTGATCAAATATTATTAAATCGCCAGATGGCAATTCCAATGCAGAATATAGTTATACGCCGCATCTATTTAAAGGTAAAAGACATAAACTGTGAGAAACTTTTCAAAGAGTCTCATATAATTGATGTTAAAATTTTAAATATTATAATAATGCCAGCTGCTTTTTAATGTTTTCCATGCTCCCAGTAAATTTATCTATACTAAAATATTTTACTGCTGGTACAGGATTAAAAATTTATTTGGCAACCTGTTTGCCAATGTTTCTACTTTCCAGCTGCTGGAAAATAAAGAATTTTGTAAAGGCAGAGTTCAATTGAATTAATATAAAACCGCAAGAATATATCTAAATTGAATGGCATAGTCAATATCAACCTAGAAAGTATTCAATTTTTCTTGGTAGTAATTGAAAATTAAGTATAGTGATAACCAATTATCAGAATCAAGAGTAGATAGGAAGTAAAATGAGTGACAGTAGAAGAAAACTTGCAGCTGATGGTGACCCTTGATGATGCATGGAACTCACAGGACAGGGATACCTTTAATTCTGTACAGTTGCTCACTGGAAAGATGGTGAGATTATTGAAGAGAAGCTCTTCTATGACCTTGTAGGATTAATGAGACAGATTGACCTGATGTGAGGAATAAAATAGTTTGAAGAAAAAGCAATCAGTTGTTCAAATCTACATTGAGCTTTTTTATCTTCTGTTCATGTTATCTTCTATTTTTATCTTCAGTTTGTGTTATCTTCTATTTTTATCTTCTTTCTTTTTGGTTTCTCCTGCTTCTCCAAACCTTTCAATTAAAGATATATATTTTCACAGTTATCTTCCTTAATTAAGGGATAAAGCAAATGGTAAATACACTCTCCCACCTGGGAATCGGCTTCCTGATCGCCCTGGCTCTCGGTTTCAGGGGGAAAAAACGCAATTTTCTGGCATTTCTGGCAATCCTTTCTGATATGGATTTCATCCCATATGCTGTATTCGCCCTTATCGACGGCAGCATAACTCATGAGGCTCGAAACCAGCTTTTCTACCTGCTCGGCCACAGGGAATTCATGCACTCAATTCTTTTCATCCTGTTTGTTACGCTTCTGATCTGGCTTAAAACAAAAGACCGCCTGTTCACAGCTGCCGGATTTGCAGCCATCTTTTCCCATATTTACCTCGACTACACCACAAGCTGGAAAATGCGCCCCCTTTATCCGTTCAGCACAGATGCATCCATTATGGGAGCAGTTTACTTTTTTGACCCGCTGGCAAACCTCCTTCCCCTGCTGCCTATTTTCGCTTTACTTGTTGCCTATATGAAGGATCGCGGAAAATGGCAAGGAAAGTTCAACAAATTTTGTGCCTTTGTCGCGAATAACCGTAGCAGATTCTATACAACCCTCGCAGTCGTGCTTGTGGTCTGGCTTACAGTCCTGCCTGTGGCAAAATTATTTCTTGTGAATTATATTTCTGGTGCAGAAGGCGCAAAAATCAGCTATCAGGATACCTATCCTTCGTCCTTCGGGAAGTTCCTCGCCGCATATCCGTATAACTCCACATATTACAAGATTATGGAGGTGAGCTACTGGTCAGGCATCGAAAAAAGCGGTTATATCGAGAAAATAAACGTGACTGGCGACGTTCCCGACGCATCCGTGTATGTAGAAAGAGCCGGAAAACTCTACAGTACAGCCGTTCCTCAAGATATCGATTATCCTGCCTACAGCGTTTCGGAAGAAAACGGCCAGGTAACTGTTACGCTGAACGATGCGAGAGATCCTTATGTTAAATACTGGGCTTATTTCAAAACGGTTTACAGGTTCGTTTTTGATAAGGAGAGTGGGGAATATGTAGCGTATGCGAGCATGCAGAGGGGAAGGGAGGAGAGATTGGAGGAAAACTGGTTTGGAGAAACTTCATATTACAAAATCAGTTAACTCATAGTTCCAAATCGCATCTTCAGACATTTATTTGCTCCTTTGCTGCTTGCGAAGCTTCTTGGCATATAACATGATTAATTTTTTGTTTTTTATTTTGTGTGTAGCTAAATTTCTCTATTTCCACAACTCTCCGCCTGCTTCGCAGTCGTATAGCTGCCCTGTTTTTAAGAATTATCGAAGCTCAAACCGTCCCTGAATAATGACTATTCTGAAAGTCCCTGAATAATGACTATTCTGAAAAATCCTTAAGCATTCCATTATTAAAAATATTTCAAACTCTTTCGTTTTCTGGAAAATTTAATATACGTGCGCAAACATTTAAATTAATATGAGAGTGTTAATATGGATTATTTTACTGTATTTACGGATGTATTGCTGAAACCTTCAGAGTTTTTCAAAAGAATGCCTCGTGAGAATAATTTACGACCTGACTACTAAAAATGAAACTATAGTCAGTTCTTTCGCAGCGTCTCACCCAGCTATTTCAGGCAACATATTAGTCTGGTATGACAAGAGTAGTGGAGTGCCAGAACTTACTGTATATAATATAGAAACGAAGGCCAGGTCTTACATCACAAAAAATGTATACCGAGATAGCATACCTGCTATTTACGGCAGCAGGATAGTATGGAGTGCAGGTTCCTATGTTTACATGCGTGATATATCTACATCCACACAGACTCAAATCGCAAGTGGGGAGGATCCAGATATATATGATACCAAAATAGTATATAGTGCTGACACTCCAGGTAATACCCCACAGATTTATGTATATGATATTCCCACAAAAAAAGCAATAGATGTTAGCCAGTATGGCGATAATATGTTTCCTCATATTTATGGAGACAAAGTCATATGGTCGGATTTTTACACCAGACTGGGCAATATCCGCATGTACGATCTTTCTACTGGGCAACAGATAGAAATCACAACCGGTGACGATATGACTGGTTACGATACAGGCAGTTCAACTGACATAAGCGGCAACAAGATTGTATATTTGAAACACAATGACCTTGCGAATGTAAATTCAGGTGACATATAAGTGTATAATATAGATACCGGAGAGAGCAAACAGTTGACTTCTGGCAATACTGCACAAAAACCGGTTATATCCGACAATACCATAGTGTGGTCAGATTCTGGCAGAATCTATATGGTAACCTAGTGACTGCTATTCATGTGGTTACTT
>DADO01000135.1 GCA_002509325.1 Methanosarcina sp. UBA402
TCGTTTTGCCACTAATCAATATTACCATAAAATGTAGTTATTCTACTTTTCGGATAGGCTCTAAGCAAAACGATGAAAAGTGACGAAATTGCCCAAATTCTGGGAATGGGAAAATCACTGGTAGAAGAAGACATAAGAATTTTAAACGAAGAGGTATGACTGATGGGTGAAACAAACTATGGCAAGACTGGAGACCTATTAGTCAATTGGGAGTTTAGAAAAATAATGTAAAATAATGTACAGGGATATATATTGTACAGAGATATATAATAACTGTAAAAATCGGCCCTGTAGAAATCCTCTGAAATAATAGATTTCAATAAATTTAAACTGAGCAGTCAGACCTGGATATACTTATCTTTTTTCAGCCTCTTTCATCTGGTGTAGATAGGTTTTCTACAGAGCCTAAAAATCAGTGTCTGAATAAAAGTTTGGTGGGGCCGCTGAGATTTGAACTCAAGTCGCAAGACCCCCAGCCTTGCAGGATGGACCAGGCTACCCTACGGCCCCGCAGAGTAGATTGTGCTTTTTCAATGGCAAATCTCTTAGCTGTGTTTGCCATAGTCAACTATTGTAATTAAATATGTAGTATAAATGAGTATCGGTAGTAGAAAGTCCAGACATTATCTTTACTATTTTAAATTGAGTTCCAATGTCTTATTTGATTGATGCTTATCTGCTGCTTATCTGATATTTATCTGGCTTTTTTGAGATTTGATTGTTTGCCTCATAGAATTTTAAATTGGGCTTTTTTGAGATTTGATTGTTTGTCTCATAGAATTTTAAATTGGATATGAGAGCTTAAGAATATGAGAGTTTAAGGTTTTTGAACGTCAGCTTCTGAAGGCTTACTCAATATGCTTTTTGCCCGCAGGACTCTCTGGATAATGGTGATATGGGAAAATACGGCTATGAGCACGAGAGCCCAGCTCAGGAAGCCTGAAAGCCCGCCCAGAGCCAGGATAATCATTCTTTCCGTGCGTTCAGCAATTCCAACCGACAGTTTCCGGCAGCCTGCGGATTCCGCGCGGGCACGGGTATAGCTTACCAGGAAGGAGCCTATAAGGGCATAACCTGCCCAGAGCCAGCCCTCAATTTGTATAACTGGGGGGAGAGCAAGCCTGCCGTTAACCGAACCTGCTATTATTCCCAGGAACATCAGACCGTCGGAGTAACGGTCGCAAACCGAATCGAGCACGCCTCCGAAAGGCGTTATCCGGCCTTTTGCCCTTGCGACTCCCCCATCAAGAACATCAAAGACTCCGCTAAAAAGGATCAGGAGCCCTCCCGCAAAAGGCTCTCCCAGCGCAAATGCCGCTCCTCCAACCGCGCTTACGGCAAACCCCATTAAGGTAAGGGTATTTGGGGATAAGGGAATCAGGCGGGCAATAGGAATTATCAGCTTTCTTGCGCTGTTTTTGAGTTCGTCGAAAATTTTAAATCCCTTCCTTTTACTGGCTACTTATATAGTATGATAGTATGATTTAACATTAGCTTATCTTTTTTGGAAAATCCTGTCCAGAACTTTTAATCCCTTGTTTAGGGCTTCCTGCAGCTTCAGAGACGGTTCTTCAGGTTGAGTATAAAGCAGGAGTATAATGCAAATATATAATTGCAAGTATGTAAAGCAAAAATTAATGCAAGTATGTAAAGCAGGGATGATGCAGATAAACCTGTCAAGAAGGAAATTTTAATGATTTTATTGGAGAAAGAACCATCAAGAAAGAATCATCAAGAAAGAATCATCAAGAAAAGGAGCCTTTACGGATTTTCCTGTTAAAAAGGAAGTTTTAATGATCCTTTAGAGCTTAGAGGATAAAATAAAGTCGTCCTAGTTTAAAATGATATGGAGTTAAAAAATGGATATAGTGGAAAAGCACAGGGCAAAATGCACAAAATGCGGATTGTGCCTTGAGGTTTGTCCTCGCTATAATGACCTTGATTTACTTGACCGGCTGTACGGATATCTTGATGGGAGCTCGGATATTGATGCCGAGTCCCTTCTGCGCTGCCTGACCTGCGGGCTCTGTACCGATGCCTGCCCCGAGGAACTTGGAATTAAAGTGCTTATTTCTCCTGCCAGGCAGAAATGGGTGAGTGAAAATGGACTTTCCGACAGGCAGACAATGGCAGACCCTGAAGCTGAAAATAACCTTTTTAAGAAAATTGCTGAGATGGATGAAACTCCTGTATACAGGAAGAGTTCAGGCTCAGTAGTGTATTTCCCCGGCTGTGCAGGCACATATATCAACAAGATCATGGCACAGGCTGCGGTTGCCCTGCTGGAGAAAGCTGCAATCGATTATACTGTCCTGAGCGGGGTTGAATACTGTTGCGGAGCCGTATCCGCCGGCGCAGGGGATATGGGGCCTATTCGCAGAAATGGACCGCGGAATGTCGAAGAAATCAGAAAAAGAGGGGCAAAAACTCTTATAACTGCATGTCCGGGTTGCTTCAAAGCATTTAAAGATCTCTATCCTAGAATGTTTGGAAAACTTGATTTTGAAGTGATGCACGTTTCCCAGTACTTTGAGCTCCTTATAAGAGAAGGCAAACTTGCTCCCATGACTGTTCTCAAGCACAGAGTCTTTTATCATGATCCCTGCCATCTGACCAGAGGAATGGGAGTACATCGAGAAGCAAGAGGCGTGCTTGAAAGCATCGAGGGTACCGAACTTGCCAATAAAACCCCGGAAAACTCAGCCTGCTGTGGCTTCGGTGGCGGGGTAAGGGTCAATTACCCGTCTGAGTCCCTGGTTGTGGCTTCTGATCGGTACAGGGCTGCCAGAGAACTGGGCTGTGATATAATCGTCACAAACTGCGGGGGCTGCATGCAGAATCTTATTGAAGCCGGAAAGGAAGTTACTGAAGCCGGAAAGGAGGAGAAAATAAAAATTTTTGACCTTGCTGAATATCTTTCCCTTGCCTGCGGAATAGAAATCGAAAGGGAAGATTCCAGAATGCTTGAACTCGTTAACAGGGCTTACAGGCTCTGTATCTCGGGCTATGAGAAATCTAAAGGCTTGTGATCTTGCCATGATCCACATAACTTTTGTTTTTCTTTTTTTAGAGGATTTCTACAGAGCCTGTTTTCTGAAGGTTTTTTAACCTTAGTACTCTTTCTATCCGGGGGATAATCGGGTATATATATTTTTCTCTGATTTTCCATTGGAAGAGCGAAAGCACTGATAATGTGAGATACAGGCTCTTTAATGAGTCAATCTTCAAATTATTTTTGAAAAAATACATAAAAATAAAATCAAAACTTTTTTAAAATCAGTCAGAGGCATCTCGTGTTTATTTCAAAAAATTTTGGGCTAAAATGCTCCTCTTGATTAATTCTTATCCAAATTCTCACTTAAATCCTGAAATTATTGTAAATATAATTGTTTTCATTTTTTACTAAAAATATGTTTATAATAAGCCGTTCTAAATATCTAGTATTTATAATTTTTGATAATTCTATTTTGTTTTCTTTCTCAATATACTTATATAAATTCATATACCGAAAACTATTTATTCATCCCCTTTTTCTATCCGATTTTTTCGAAAAATTATATATATAAGTAAAATGAACCTTCTATCGGAGACATTTGAAAGATGGTTATCAGACGGGATTTTAAAATGGCACAAAAACACCCCTCTGCTAAAACACTCATGAACCCGGTAAGCGTAGTCATGAATACTTTACAGTTTCATTGTCTTGCTTGAGTTAATCATGGTTCCCACCCATGATGATCGTGAGTTTCTTTCTATATTCCATGGCTTCCTCGAAGGCATGAATATTCAGCCTAATTATCACGGTTATTCGTGATGGTTACTGGAGAGTGTCTCTGCATTCAAAAAATAAAATGGAGGATGCAATATTAGCAAAGAAGAATTACTTCAGGAGCTTGCAGGTGCTATAATTTCCTGCAAGAAGGATACAGTACTCGCTGTAGTTGAAAAAGCTAAAGGAGAACTGGAGCCTTCCGAAATTATAGAAAAAGGACTTGCAGCAGGCATGAATGAGGTTGGTATCCTCTTCGAGAGAGGAAAACTGTTCTTGCCACACGTTATGATGGCTGCCGATGCAATGACTGCAGGAGTCAATGTCCTGAAGGACCTTATGCCTGAAGGAGCCTCCGGCTCAAAGCTTGGTGTTATTGTGAACGGCACCGTGGAAGGTGACGTCCATGATATTGGAAAAGCCATCGTGTCCACAATGCTCCAGTCCGCTGGTTTTGAAGTGTACGACATCGGTCGTGATGTTCCGATCAGGAATTTCATCGAAAAAGCAAAGGAAGTCAATGCTGATATGATTGGAATTTCTGCTCTTATGACCACAACTCTTCAGGGTCAGAAGGACGTAATTGAGCTTCTCAAGGAAGAAGGGCTCAGGGACAAAGTAAAGGTCATGGTAGGCGGAGCTCCGGCAACCCAGGCCTGGGCTGACAAGATCGGTGCAGACTGCTATGCTGAAAATGCAAGCGAGGCTGTTGTAAAAGCAAAAGAGCTGCTCGTTTAAATTATTTTTATTCGGAGGTAAAAAATGGCAAAAAATAATGCAGTTGCTGGATTTAACGCACTTAATGGTGTAGAATTAAACCTTTTTACTACTGACGAACTTAAGGCAATTCACTATGCAACCATGGAAGTTCTGATGAACCCTGGTGTTCAGGTCTCTGACCCCGAAGCAAGGCAGATCTTCAAGGAAAATGGTTGTGATGTTGATGAAAAAACAAACGTTGTAAAGATCCCTGAATATCTTGTAAGAAGAGCCCTACAGCTCGCCCCATCCAGGTTTGTCCTCTGGGGCCGTGACAAGAAGCACAATACCGTTCAGGAAGCAGGCGGCAAAGTTCACTGGACCTGTTTCGGTACTGGTGTAAAGGTCTGCAAATATCAGGACGGCAAATATGTAACCGTTGACTCTGTCGAACAGGACATTGCAGACATTGCAAAACTCTGTGACTGGGCAGAAAACATCGACTATTTTGCTCTCCCTGTCTCCGCAAGAGACGTTGCAGGCACAGGTGCCCAGGACGTCCACGAGACATTCACTCCTCTGACCAACACCGCAAAGCACTTCCACCACATTGACCCTGTTGGTGAGCACGTCGAATACTACTGGGACATCGCAAAAGCCTACTACGGCGGCGACGAGGAAGAAGCCAGGAAGAAACCAATCTTCTCCATGCTGCTCTGCCCAACCAGCCCTCTCGAGCTCAGTGTCAACGCCTGCCAGGTCATCATTAAGGGCGCCCGGCTCGGAATTCCGGTTAACGTCCTGAGTATGGCAATGTCAGGTGGTTCTTCTCCAGTTTACCTTGCAGGAACCCTTGTTACCCACAATGCCGAAGTTCTTTCTGGAATTGTGCTTGCCCAGTTGACAGTTCCAGGAAGCTAAGGTATGGTACGGAAGTTCCACAACCACCTTCGACCTGAAGAAAGGCACTGCTCCTGTCGGATCTCCTGAACTCGGCCTGATAAGCGCTGCAGTCGCAAAACTTGCCCAGTTCTATGGCCTACCCTCCTATGTGGCAGGCACCTAGTCTGATGCCAAGATCCCGGACAATCAGGCAGGCCACGAGAAAGACAATGACCTGTCTCCTCCCGGCACTTTCCGGAGCAAACACCCTATACGGAGCAGGTATGCTTGAGCTAGGAATGACCTTCTCAATGGAACAGCTCGTTATTGACAACGATATAATCAAGATGGTCAAGAAAGCCATGCAGGGAATTCCGGTTTCTGAAGAAACCCTTGCTGTTGAATCCATCCAGAAAGTAGGTATTGGAAACAACTTCCTTGCCCTCAAACAGACAAGACAACTTGTAAACTACCCCTCTGACCCCATGCTTATTGACAGGCGCATGTTCGGAGACTGGGCAGCAGCCGGCTCAAAAGACATTGCAGCCGTGGCAAATGAAAAGGTCCTGGATGTCCTGAAACACCACGAGGTGCCGCCAATAGATGCAGATATCCTCAAGGACATGCAGGCGATTGTGGACAAGGCTGACAAAGCCTTCAAAGAGGGCTAAATCGAGGAGGAGTAAAATGGCAAGCAAAGAAGAGATTATAACAAAAGCGAAAGAAGCAATTACCGAATTTGACGAAGACCTTGCAGCAGAAGTCGCAGCTGAAGCCCTTGCTGCAGGAGTTGACCCTGTAGAGCTCATTGAAAAGGGCTTTACTGCAGGCATGGAAGAAGTAGGTGAAAAGTTTGGACAGGGTGAACTTTTCCTGCCCCATGTACTTGCAGCTGCTGAGGCAATGAATGCTGGTATAAAGGTCATCACCCCGGAAATGGAAAAGCGCAAAGCTCAGACCAAGAACCTCGGAACCGTTGTTCTCGGAACCATCGAAGGCGACATCCACTCCATCGGAAAGGACATTTTGGCTTCCATGCTCAACATTGCAGGTTTCAAAGTTGTGGACCTTGGAAGAGATGTCCCAATTAAGAACTATGTCGATGCTGTAAAGGAATTCAAACCCCAGGTTGTTGCATCCTCTGCCCTCATGACTACTACAATGGTCAACCAGATCCAGCTCGAGGAACAGCTCAAAGAGGCAGGAGTCCGCGACCAGGTAAAAACAATGGTAGGAGGCGCTCCTGTTACCCAGGACTGGGCAGACAAGATCGGCGCAGACATTTACGGTGAAAGCGCCAATGATGCCGTAGCCAAGGTAAAAGCAGCCCTCAAAGTCTGATAATCTAAAGGGCAGACAGTCCCGGGGATCCCTGGCAAGTCATACTAACCTGGCTCTCCCGGTACACCTGCCCAACAACTCTAACGAAAGAAGGAGTTAGTATGGATCTGAAAGCTTTGAAAACGCAGGAAAGCAAAAGAAAAATCAGTAAAGGATATATGTGGGCTCTTTTTTGTGCTGTGTTCTGGGGTATCTGGTATCTGCCTGGAACCGTTGTATGGGTGCTGAACCCTTTTGATGAAATGTATAAAATTATTGCTGGAACAAGTGGAGATGCGGAATCCCTTGTTGTAACAGCGGCCCTTATTACCGCATTTAATGCACTTACAGTTATGCTGGCTCTCATGCTCTGGAACGGCGTACTTGGGAAATTCGGAGAATTAGGACGAACGCTAAAGGAATTCAATCCTTGTTCCAAATGGTTCTTCCTTGCCTCAATCTTCGGCGGACCCATAGCAATCCTAGGTTCCTTTATGGCTATGGGTTTTATTGGAGGAGCGTTCGCAGCCGTTGCCGCCCTTCTCTATCCTGTAATCGGCTCGGTACTGGCTTATTACTGGTATGGAGAAAAGATCAGCAAGAGGGCAGCAACTGGAATTATAATTATTATTCTTGGTGGAATTACGATTTTTGGTGGCGGGGTTATGACCGAGCTTGCTACAGGAAAAATCCCCTGGATTGGATATCTCGGAGGCTTGATGGCTGCTGCAGGCTGGGGCATTGAAGGTGCAATTGCAGGCAAAGGGTTAGATATTTCCGAACCTGATGTGGGGCTTACCCTTCGGTTCCTTGGAGAAAATATCATCTGGTGGATCATTATCGTGCCGATTCTGGCAATAGTTGGCTTCCCTATGTATTCCTTTGCTCTCCAGGCTTTTGAACCCCTGACCCTGCTTGTCCTGATCTTTGCAGGAATAACCTTTGGTTTCTGTTATGTCTGCTGGTATAAATCCTTCCCACTTATCGGGGTCGGAAGAGGCCAGGGAATTGGGAACCTCTACGGACTGTTTGCTATTATCTTCATTTTCCTCTTCTTTGGAGAGATTCCGGAATGGACTATCCTTGTTGGAGGCACTCTCTGCGTTATTGGCAGCTTCACCATGTTTACGGAAGAAACCAGTGCCCTTGAGACTCTGAGAGGTGAGTGAAATGACTGGAAAACGTCCTATAAAGTTCAGGATTCTGGAGCTGTTCCTGGATGGAGAAGAACACTGGAACTACGAAATAGTTCCAAAAATCCAGAAAGAATACAATATGAAGGGAAATTATGGCAGGGACAGCATCAACTTTGATATAATCGAATTGGCTTCAGGGGGAATGCTGAAGGATGTGGAGCAGAAAGTCGATGAAGAGGGAATCTACAAAAAAGGTTTTCTTCTCCACAAGTACATAATTACAGATTTCGGAAGAGTCCGGGGTTCGGATGCATGTATCAGATATGTCTAACAACCCTTTTTAAAAAAGGCTTGACCGCAAACTTTTTCAAAAAAAGTTTGATCAAAAACCCCTGGTGACGGCGTGATCAACCGCAAACTTTTTCAAAAAAAGTTTGATCAAAAACGGACAGGATGTAACGGCGTGATCAACTGACGCAACGGTTGTTGTTTGATCAAAAACGTAAAACCCCTGGCAGTGGCGTGATCAACCGGCGCAACGGTTGCGGCCCAACGGTTGCGGTTCAACGGTTGTGTTTGATCAAAAGCGCAAACCTTTTGAAAAAAACTTAGCCGAAAAGTTAGGATGAAAAGTTAGGATTCTTGTATAAGGTATGTCTAAAGAAGAGGAGGGAAAAGATGGTACAAACTGTAGCTGCTATGGAAGCTTACAATGCACACTGGGCAAATTCTTTTATCCCTAGAGCGGAAATCTTGTGGATAATCCTGATTCTTATCCTGGCCGTTATTGCCCTCTGGCAGGCAAGGACCTTTGTCTCAAAGTTCTGAGCTTCAGTAAAAAAAGTGCTGTCTTCCTTTCAAGGAAACCCGCAGGCGGCCTTAAAGGACATACCAGTCCGTGTCATCAACCGAGAGGTCTTCCCGAAGGCCGACTTTTCTCCTCGGAAGCTTGATAGCGTCAGTAATTGCATCGGAAAGGTCCTGAAGATACTCTCTGGAAGAGAGGCTATTGTAGATGAAGGGCTTATCGGGCTGGAGCATAGTCTGGATTGTAGATTCCCTGGGGACTATGTCCACTTTTATATCGACCCTTTCCACGGCTTTTTCCATCGCAGTCCGGAAATCTCCTATACAGTAAGCTATCCTGTGTTTGTAATTGTTCCTGGTTTTTTCAAGGTAAACCGCAAGCCTTTCACTTTCTATTTTTATGAAATCTCGTTTGATCTTTGCCACATTACATTTGCCCATCATGAAACTGTAATGCATGAAAGGATACTGAGTATCAAGTTCCCTTGGTGTAATTCCACAGGTTCCGAAGGTTACTATATGTACATCCTCAGGTTTTGCAATCCCGAAGATTATCCTGTCAAACTTTTTATGAGAAGGGCTTTCATGATAGGGTTTTTTTTTGGCACAGGGTACAAAAATACAAAGTTCCCTATAGGGAGCTTCATACTCGTTAAGGACCCATTCATTGGCCCTTATCATGTCTGGATGGTAAATCACCCTATCAGTATCAAGAGGTTCTTTAGAACGCTCATCCTCAGGAATAATGGGTTTCATAAACGTCAAAGCTAATTGAACCCGAAAATTGTATATATAATTAACTAACTTCGGCAGCCATGGAAGTCATTATTTGAGAAAAGGATGATATAATCAGATAAACGAGTTCATAAAAAATGGAATAATAAACAGAAGTTAAAAAGGAGACATGAAAATTTGAAAAATGACCTTTTGAAAAATGACCTTAAAAATTTAAAAAATGCCTGAAAATTTAAAAAGAGATCTGGTGATACTTGGCAGAATTTACTGCTTTAATCCGTCCACAAAGTCTCCCATTCTATCTAATGCTTTTCTAATATCATCTATAGAGGCTGCATAGGCGCAGCGCAGGAAACCTTCGCCTGCCTCTCCAAAAACGTCACCAGGAATTGTAACGACCTTCTTTTCATCCAGAAGACGCTCTGCGAACTCGGAGGAAGAAAGCCCGGTATTCCCGATATAGGGGAAGGCGTAAAATGCCCCTTTAGGGTTGCAACACTCAAGACCTATTTTATTAAAGCCCCTGACAATAAAGTGCCTGCGCCGGTCGTATTCCCGGACCATCCGTTCCATTTCATCTTTACCATTGCGGAGGGCTTCGATTGCTCCTATTTGAGCGGTTATGGGGGCGCAAAGCATGGAATACTGGTGAATCATCATCATTGAGTGTATAATTTCAGGGGAGGCCATTGCAAAACCAAGCCTGAGCCCTGTCATTGCATAAGCCTTGGAGAACCCGTTGAGCATAATAGTCCGCTCTTTCATACCGGCAAGGGAAGAGAATGGGACATGTTTGCTCCCATAGGTAAGGCACTCATAGACTTCGTCCGAGATAACAAACAAATCATTTTCCACAACAAGGTCGGCAATATCCTCCAGCTCTTCCTGCGTCATAATCGCTCCTGTAGGATTGTTAGGGAAGTTGAGAATTATTGCCTTGGTTTTGTTAGTGATCGCAGGTTTGAGGGCTTCTGCAGTCAGGCTAAATTCATCATCCCTGTGAGTGGAAACGATAACAGGCTTACCTCCTGCAAGCACAACAGATGGCACATACGCCACATATGAGGGCTGGACGATAATTACCTCATCTCCAGGGTTGACCACTGTCCTTACTGCTATATCCAGAGCTTCACTCACGCCTGTTGTTATGAGTACTTCAGATGAAGGGTCATAGTTCAGACCGTAGCGCCTGTAATAAGTCTTGGTAAGTTCTTCTCTGAGTTCTGGAAGTCCATAATTTGAGGTATATGAAGTCTGCCCTTTTTCCAGAGAGTGAATGCACATTTCGCGGATGTGCCACGGAGTAATGAAATCAGGCTCTCCTACACCAAGAGAGATTATATCCTCAAGTCCGGAAACCAAATCAAAAAAACGGCGTATTCCTGAAGGTGGAATGTTTTTCACAGCATCAGCAACAAACTTAGAAGGATCGCACGGAGGTCTCAAGCAAAACACCCTGTAAAAATATGTAACCACTATAAATGTAAAATCAAATAGAGAGATCAAGCTCTGAACCAGCTCGTATTAAAACGAGACTGGCAGCTTTTTAATCGTTTCAGGCTCGTGGAGAATAACCCCATCTTCTTTATAGGTTTTCAGTACGAAATGGGTTGATGTGCTCTGCACCTGATCAAGGGTTGCAATTTTCTCTGCTACGAAAAAGGCCACGTCCTTCATCGATTTCCCCCGGACTGTAAGGGATATGTCATAATTCCCGGATAGGAGCCTGACTGACCTGACTTCCGGAAACTTGTAAATTCTTTCTGCAATTGCCTGATAGCCCTGATTGCGTTCAAGAGTAACCTTTAGCTCAATCACAGCATATACATAATTCTCCCCGACCAGGTCCCAATCAACTATGGTCTTGTAGTGCCGGATAACTCCCGTATCTTCAAGCTTTGCAATCTCCTGGGAAACTTCCTCCGCAGACATATCGATAAAGGATGCGATATCTTCTGGAGTTGTTCGAGCGTCGTTTTCAAGAATTTCCAGTATATGTCGAACCTTTTTATCCATGATGGTCACCGGCACAAAGGTAAAGGAATTTGACAAAGAACTCCCGTCTTCGGGTAAACTGTACTTAAGTTATTCGATTAATACAGCGTTTACAACTCCATCCTGCCCTGGTCTGCTTGTTACTCTGGCAGTTCCAAGAGTAGTCCTTATAACAGAGCCTTTTGTCAGAATGTTACGCCTAACGTAGTGCTTGTTTGCAACATTGTCGAAAACTCTCTCAATTTGGGCAGAAGCGGTTTTTCCGTCTTTGGGATTTGTCACATTTGCAACGTTGCACTGGAGGAGTCTTACCTTCCTGTTGCCTCCCATTGTTTGAACATTTTTCCTCTTTATTTCACTTATACGGGTTTCCGCAAACTCACGGCCCATTTCAAACTTGCGCTTCCCGCGGGCAGCAACAATTTTCCCACCGGTCATTTTTCTTCTGGAGTTACCTTGCCATCTCATATTAAAACCTCATCGTGTATTGAAATTATAATCAATGTTTATGCTTATGATTATTTCTTTATTTTTGTAAATTCATTACTTTCCGATTGTAAATATACTGTAAATACTGTAAATATACTGTAAATACTGTAAATATACTGTAAATACTGTAAATATACTGTAATCCTGATGATCCTGATCTAATGATCGTGTCAAGGCAAAAGCATACCTATCCGTAGCTTAATTGCTCTGATTATATATTAATTATATTAACAGGAGTACTTGATTAGCATATTTGCTAGGGACTAATCAATACAAATAGAATCGTATAAGAACTTTGCGATCAGGCAGTCAAAAAACTCAATTTTGCATCCTGCCTGAGCCTGTAAAAAGAGATTAGCTTTAGAGAGTCGCAAATACAGCATAAGAATAAACCAAAATTAAGCCCATGAAAACAGGTTAAGGAAAAAGGTATATATTTAAAATTATATAAAAACAAAGAGATTTATTTTCATTGCAGGTAAAAGCTAATGTATTAAAATTTAATTTAGATTTTTGACGCCCGAAAAAGGGATACGGCATTTCAGGAGAGAAAAAATGGCTACAGAGATATCATTGAACACGATATGCGGACATACAACAAAGATAATTGCCACAAAAGAAGGGAAGAACACTCATGTACATATCAAGACTACATGCGAAAAACTAAGGAAATGGGGCACACATTTTGACATGGAAATGAAAGACCTCATGGGTGGTTCCGAAACCTTACTTGGAAAAAAAATGGCTGAAGCTCCTCTTACCCCTACCTGCCTCGTCCCGGCAGCAGTAATGAACGCTTGCTGGCTTGAAAACGGCATGATTTCGAAGAATCTTGCTCGAGAGATGGGAAAAATGGAGATTATCTTTGATAAATTGGAATGAAACTCTCCATATAACCCCTTTATTTCCTTTGGAAAGATGCACAATAAGGAAGAAAAACCACAATCAATAGAAGTATTGTGGAAAATTACCTGTATACATGTGAACTCGGGAATACTTATATCGAATTTATTATATGCTTAATTTGCCCAAAGTTGAAAAACTAAATAAGAATAACTTTGTCAATAATTAAGAAGGTTCCTAGAACACTTAAGAGACATTAAAGCCATATTATTATCTCAGAATTAATAAAAGTTTTAAAACTCGAGTTGAGAACATGGATGTAAAAGAGATAAATAAGTATGGACAAGAACTTGTAGACTGCCTGAAACTTAAGACTTCTCCTGTTGCAGTAAAGCTGATCCCAAAAGGAGGGGAAATTCCTGAAGGTATCCAGAAAGTAGATGAGGCTATGAGACACTGCCAGCTGGTTGATAGAGTGAGAAGGACAGGTGAGGAGTTCTATACACTGGGCGAAGACCAGATGTGCAAAGGCGGAGCCGGTGCAATGGGCCTTGGCGAAATGCCTGCAAAAGTCGCAAGTGGAGAATTTTATTATAATAAACTGAAACAGTTTAGCACTCAGGGCGCTGCAAGGCGTACCCTTGAAAGGGTTCCCAAACTTCCCCCTAACTCAACAGAAGCCATCCTGTATTCCCCCCTGGAAAAAGCCTCATTTACTCCGGACGTTGTTGTGGTCATCTGCACTCCCAAACAGGTTATGTTACTTACACAGGCTATGATGTATAAAACAGGCGGCAGGGTCGAAGCGAGTTTTGCAGGAAAGCAGAGCCTGTGCTCCGATGGAGTTGTGAATATATACAAAGAAGGCAAAGTCGGAGTCACAGTCGGTTGCAGCGGCAGCAGGACATACGCCAAAATCGCAGACGAAGAAATGATTATGGGAATTCCCATCGAACTTCTGGCTGATGTAGCTGCTGGTCTCATGGAAATTTGTCCAAAGTAAATATCCACAAAATGTTTATTCCCTTCAAATTAAATTTCGTGCGGCATCCCTGCTGTAAGCTGCAGGAGGCCGTTCGACTGAAATAAAAATACCTTCATGCTCAAGCCCTTTCAAGATTTTTCTAAAACAGAAACATAATGAAAGGGCATAAAGCTTATCAAATGCAGATTAGGGCAGATTAAGGCATCCGGATGCCCATGATTAAATTCTGAAAACCCTAGCCTGCGTATAAAAACCGATTATTATAAAAGTCAGTCTTCATAAATAGACTAATTTCGCTTGTTTTTATGATTACT
This sequence comes from Methanosarcina sp. UBA402, assembly GCA_002509325.1. Classification (GTDB taxonomy): domain Archaea; phylum Halobacteriota; class Methanosarcinia; order Methanosarcinales; family Methanosarcinaceae; genus Methanosarcina. Next base: position 13,975 of record DADO01000135.1, read on the forward strand.
TAACTCATATTTGGCTCCGCCTTTTGATTAACTCCCCCCTGAAAGCATAGAAAAAGCAAGTTCATAATCCTTAAAACCGTGGAAAATACAGAAAACCGAACACGTGGAAGAGATTTAACCTTATAAATTGTTCCTTGACCGAACAAAAAACAAAACAGTCTATAAACAAACTAATCTTCTTCAGCAAATTAAAAAACAATATCTCTTGCCCCTAAATTAGCCCGCTTGAGCGCAACCGTTGCGCCGGTTGATCACGCCGGATAGGGTTTGGGGATAAGGCACTTAAAATCAAACGCACGTTTGCGGTTGATCATGCCTTCACGTCGTTTTTGATCAAACTTTTTTGAAAAAGTTTGCGGGAATCAATTATATACTAAAAGAGAAAAGAGTAGAAAAATGACCTGTTACATAACAGATTCAGCAGTTTTTATAATGGGAAACTGTGACCTGGACAGTTCCTTGATGATTACTGTTCCTTCGGTTGCAGAGGAATTGAAAAGCCGAGACTCTGTACTTCGTTTTGACCTTGCAAAAGTAGGAGGACTGCGTGTGGAATGGCCAGATCCCGAAATGGTAAAAGAGGTTCGGAAAATGGCTGAGCATACCCGGGACTCCGAAGAACTCTCAAAAACGGACCTGGAAATCCTTGCAAAGGCTCTTGAATACAGAGACCGTGGCATATTGCTAACGGACGATTACGCAGTCCAGAATGTTGCAGTCCAGCTTGGGATCCAGGTTAAGCCAGTAGTCCAGAAAAAAATTAAGGATATAATTGTCTGGCAAAAACAGTGTATAGGCTGCAGAAAAACTTTTGACAAAGGGGATGTCTGCCCTATCTGCGGTTCTCCCCTTAAGAAAAAAAGGAAAAAAAGTAGAAAAGAAAAGAGTCATGCTTGAGCTAAAGAAAAAGATATAATGCTTGATAATGTAATAATGTCTTTAATCAAGAGAATAAGCATTTGAATATAGTTTTCCAGGCGGTATTCCAGGCAGTGTTATAGATAAGATAAAAATATGCCGAATACAGCCAGATAAAAATTTCAGGTGGGAATGGAGGCATGAAGAATATCGAAGATTTAATCCAGAAAGCTGTGGAACTGCAGAATAGCGGGCTTGTAACCGGCCAGATTGCCGACGAACTTAACGTTTCCAGGGAAACGGTTACCTGGCTTTTGACCCGTTCAAAAAAAGAAGTATCAGCCCCCGCTCCAAAGGATTTTTCCGTAAACTGGAGCTGCATAGGAAAAAATGCTACACGGCTCCACTATATCTCGCTTGCGCTCTGCGACATGGTACTTGAGACTCTGGAAAAAACAAACGCTGAAGTCGATGTAGTTGTCGGTGTCGCCGCCAGCGGCGTTCCCCTGGCAAGCCTGATGGCAAATGAACTTGGAACTGACTTTGCCCTTTATCATTCCCGTAAAGGACAGGATGTAGTCCAGCCTGGCCAGAAAGGGACAATAAGCAGGAACTTTGGAACTGTTGCCGGCAAAAACTGCGTGATCGTGGACGACGTTATCACCACAGGCTCTACAATGATGGAAGTTATTGAACAACTCCGAGAAATGGGCGCAAAACCAAGAGCTGTTGTGGTTCTGGTAGACAAAAAAGGCGCAGACATGATCGCTAATGTCCCCATCCAGTCTCTTGTAAGGATTATGCGCGTGGACTGAAAGGCAAAGTAAAGATAATTGTTAGTAAAATAATTGTTAGCAATATTTTGTATAGAAGCCTTTCCAAGGAAAGGTTTCCCAAAATTGCACTTTTTTAGAAGTTTCTTTCTTCAGTTATTTTGAGAATAAATTTTTTTAAAGACAGGCTTTTGAGAGTAAAACCTCTTAAAAATAATAAAAATAAGAATTTTTCAAGAATATAGTTTTTCGTCCTTAATAGAAACAAAGGAAGGAAAAAAGGCTTATAAAAGCCCTTAATACTCAACCTCTGCGGCTCCTATTTTCTCGGCAAGCCTTGATAACACTTCGGATCTCATTCCTTCTACAAACTTAATGCTACCCACAACCAGATGTCCTCCTCCGCTGACGCCTGCGCCTTTCAATTCTTCCCTGATCTCCCTGACGATTTTTGGAATATTCATAAGTACGCCCTTGGAACGAATAACCGCAAAGTCAGGGCCATATCCAATTGTTACCAGAGGCTTATCTGGATTCCTTTTGGTGAGCACGTCGTGAACCTCTCCTGAGGTCTTTCCAGGGGGTGGGAAAGTGAATTTCTGTGCATAGTTTTCAACGTCTATCACATTCACAAGAGCTCCATTTGCCAGCTTATGTGACTTGACATTAAAGAGGCAGGTCTCAAGTTGCTCCTTTATCATGGCATTTGCCTGTTCACAGAGCAGGGAAACCAGTTTTTTATGGGTTTCATGGTCTCCAAGGTCAAGGATGTCATCAATAAGCCCTTTGCCGCTACTAAACTTCAGCCAGAACTGCTCATAGTCCAGGGCTAAAGCCATCTCTTTTAACTCTTCAAGGTTATAACGGTTCGACACAAGAGAGATGTACCTTTCAGCCTCCGGTGCTTCGGAACGGTCTCCTACCGCCGAAACCGCTGGAAGATGCTTTATTGTGTCACTGATATCGGGATTAATCATACGAGCAATTTCAGTACAGAGCATTCCGGCAGTAACCCCGAAGTCTCCTCCCGCATGCGCAGGATTTACATGTCCTATGAGATACTGGTCAACAATCTCATCAGGGTGGTGATGGTCAATAACAAGCATATTGATTCCATAAACCCTGGCCTGCCGCATAGAAGGAACATCTTCTTCGGTTGACCCATTATCTACAAGGATAATAAGAGGCATCTTTTGCCCGTGCCTGGAAAGGTCTTCAAGCGCAAAAGAAATGTCTCTGGTAACGTCGGCAAGCTCATAAAAAGGAGCTTTGGAGGGAGCACGCTTGTAGAAATAATATTCCGCATCTGCTCCCCCAATTTCCGTAATAAGGGGCAAAATTGCTCTCTCAATTGCAATTGCCGAGGTAATTCCGTCAGCATCGGCATGATGCCTGAGAATAATCGGGGTTGAATGGAGAATAGCTTTTTTGATTTCTTTGGCGACGTGGAGCATTCTCGGTTTAAGCTTCTCCATAATCTCGCTTTTGACAAGGAATGGAATATCAGCAGGAGTTGCCTTTTCGTCAATTACCCTTTCAACCCTGCCCCTGACAACCGCTTCTCTATCTCCGGTAAGCAACTTCATGCTCATGACTTCGATCTGAACCTGGTCATCTCGCAGAGTCACCTCTCCAGTGATGGAAACAATCATTCCTACATCAATGTGCGGATAAGACCTTTTCCCGGCACTTTCGAAGGCTGCACAGGGGACAAAGCCTCCTTCGTCGCTAATGGTAAAAATGGTAGGTCCGCTGGTTTGTTTTACCTGGATAACCTCTCCTTCAATCCTGATGAGCCTGCCTTTCATACTGGAGTCGATTTCAGCTGAGTTCTTGAGTGGAAGCTCCTTTTCAAGCTCGATCGTTTCGTACTTTTTAAGGGTTTTTGGAATCAGATCCAGCTTCCCTCCAGCTTTGATGCTTTTTACCAGCACGATCATGGCATCCCCAACTTCAGGTGAGACTTCGATATTGCTGGAGTGCATAAGCCCTCTTACGTGAGGGTTGAGATCCACAAAGACCCCAAAAGGGGCTTTACTGCTTGCTATCCCATGGTAAAGTTTTCCTGCCTCTATATCCTTAAGGTCGCAGGATTCATCAAGGGCATAAACATATTGAGAACGGGCACAGGAATCACATACTTCTTCCTCAAGATCCCTGGGGTCCTCAATGCGCTTTCCACAAACCTTACAGGTGTATATTTTCCCGAACCCCCCACAAGTTTCACAGGGAGTGGTTACTTCAATACTTCCAGTACCCTTACACTTCCCACATACTGCACCATTTTTCAAAAAACTGTCTAGATTTTTTTCTGAAATTTTCATGAAATCAATAGATTTTGACTTGCCTTTTCCTTTACATTGAGGGCAAGTATTAGTTGAAATAACTTCATAACCACGTCCGTGGCAGTCTGAACATTCCTTACTCATTAATATCAACACCAATGGTTCTTCCGAACCTGCGTTTTCTTGCTCTACTGCTTGGGCCCAGAATAAATTCCTGAACCTGACAGCGTTTTTCGCTCTTATCATCAGTTTGAATAAATACGCTGACTAAACTATGCAGCCCCAATAAGGCCAAAATCATATCATCGTAGTTCTTCCTTTCCTTGTCAACTCATTTCCCCTGCTTTCTATTTTCTACATTTCAGATATAAGTATTTTCAGACATAATTATTTATTAGAACGAGTCTCTTGAGCAGCCTCTTCATAACTTATGCATCAGACATCTGCATATCTGACATTTATTTCTTCCTCAAATATTGGCCCAAAAATCTGAAAAACTAAAGTTGATGAAGGATTTACAGTAGAAAGTGATAATAAGTAAGAGTATGCTTTTAATAAGTAAGAGTATAGTTTTTCAGATATTTAGAGAGTAGATGGTAGAATATTTTTGAATTATGAATATTTACTTCATAGAAAATTTTAGTGCCAATTCTCCGAATAAAATATACTTAATAATTTATAAATCTAATTTAAGCATTAATGCAATAAGAGGTCATGAAAATTATGAGCACCTTTGCCAGTCAAATCTACCTTCCTGTATTATTAGTTGTATTATTAATACTCTCACAATCCATAAAAATGGTTAACGAGTATGAGAGAGTAGTAATTTTTAGGCTAGGCCGCCTCAGCGGCGTAAAAGGGCCAGGGATATTTCTGATTATCCCGATTGTTGATAGAGCTATGAAAATAGATCTGAGAATTACTACAATGAATGTGCCCAAGCAGGCTGTAATCACCAGAGATAACGTCACAGTTGAAGTAGATGCCGTTGTTTATTACAAAGTCGTTGAACCTGGGGCTGCCATAACTCAGGTAGAAAACTATAGTTTTGCAACTGTTACCCTTTCGCAAACTATCCTGAGAGATGTCGTGGGCCACATGGAACTCGATGGACTGCTTTCGGAGAGAGAACACATCAACAAGCAAATTCAGGAGCTTCTGGATACCTATACCGAACCTTGGGGGATCAAGGTTACAGGAGTTACAATTATGGATGTTGCCCTGCCTGACACAATGAAGAGAGCAATTGCCAAACAGGCTGAAGCCGAAAGGGAAAAACGTTCCAGGATTATCCTCGCAGAAGGAGAGTTCCAGGCAGCCCAAAAAATGAAAGATGCTGCTTCCCTCTACGAAGGAATCCCTGCAGCAATCAAATTGAGGGAGCTCCAAACTTTAGCTGATATTGCCAGAGAAAAGAACCTCATAGTAGTTACTCAGGCCCAGTCTCTTGAGACCGGAAATATAGCGGCTTTATCTCAGGGTATTACCGAAAAGAAAGGACAATAAAGCAAAAAAGGAAAAAATAAAGACGAAAAGAAGTAAAGACAAAAAAGGATAAAAAATAAAATAAAAATAAAAATAAAAATAAAAATAAAAATTAAAGATAAGAAGGAGCTAAAAAAGAAAGGGATAGTAATGGCAAAGAGAAATAAAAGGAAGGGGAGAAGCAAGAAAAGACTGATAAATATGCCTGTAGCAAGGGCTCCCCATTTCCTTCTTATTTTCTTCCTGTGCTTCATTCTCACAACCGTCGTTGTACCTCCTGTGGATGCAGGGCCTCAAGAGAAAGTGCTCGTGCTTAAAATATCTGAGGCTATCACCCCAGCCTCAGACGATATTATAGCGAATGCGATAGAAAAAGCTGAAAACGAAAATTTTGAGGCTCTTGTAATAAGCCTGGATACCCCTGGTGGAGGGCTGGATGAAACCCAGGTAATCATCAGGACAATCGAGAACACAAGCGTGCCTGTTATAGGATACGTGCCTGAGAGCGGGAAAGCCTGGTCAGCCGGCACTCTCATCCTTATGGGAACGGATATTGCTGCAATGGCTCCTTTTACGGTGATTGGATCAGCCCAGCCAGTTCAGATGACGGCAGAGGGGACAAAACCCATAGAAGATGAGAAAATAATAAACGCACTTGTCAAGTTTTCGGTTTCGACAGCCAGCAAACATGGGAGAAACGAGACTTTTGCAGAAGAAGTTATAACGAAAAACAAAAATCTTGACGCTCAGGAAGCCCTGAAAACAGGAGTAATAGAATACATAGCTCCTTCTATCCCGAATTTGCTGACACAGATTAATGGGCAGCAGGTAAAAGAAAAAACCCTGAAAACCGAAAATGCAGGGATAGAAAATTACGAACCTCCCCTTTCTCTATCCCTTCTAAGCCTTATTTCAAACCCGATTATTTCCTCCCTTCTTTTGACCATTGGACTTTATGGGCTAATTTTTGGAATCTCAAGCCCAGGAGTTGGAGCAGAAGTATTCGGAGTTATTTCAATCGTACTTGGATTAATAGGCACAGGCTTTAATGTCAATATAGGGGCAGTCTTCCTCATTCTTTTAGGGATAGGACTTCTGATTGTCGAAATTAAGGTACCTGGATTTGGGATATTCGGGCTTGCAGGCCTTATCAGCCTCATAATAGGAAGTATATTCCTCATACCCATGGGATACGAAAACATTTACACCCCCGAATTCCGCAGGCTTTTGATCCTGACAGTTGTAGCTCCTACCATTGTTTTCGGGCTTTTCCTGGTTTTTGCAATCTACAAAGTAACCGAGATCAGAAAGAAAAAACCAGTCATTGGAGAATTTATAGGGGAGACTGCCCAGACCATAGACCCTCTGGGACCTGAAAAAACAGGCTTTGTCCGCTATAGAGGAGAGTACTGGAAAGCTCGCTCAGAAGAGGAAATCGAACCGGAGACAGAGGTTGAAATCACTGGAAAAGTAAGGGAAGTGCTCTTAGTAAAAAGAAAAAAGTAATTATCCCCCTCTTTTCCGGCTCATTTTCTTTTTGATTTTACTTAGAGCCTATCCGAAAAGTGGT
>DADO01000220.1:0-4210 GCA_002509325.1 Methanosarcina sp. UBA402
AAGACAGGCTTCTGGTACAAAATCGATAGCTTTCGCGCAAGAGAATTCCTTAACCGATGACCAATGGAAACTGATTAGATAGGTTTTGTAAACTGATTAAATTGATTTTGGAAACTATTAGATAGACTGTGGAAATTAAGTGAATTAGCTTTGTAAATTAAGTGAATTAGCTTTGTAAATTAAGTGAGTTGATGGATATGTTACTTGCGGAAATTTTCAATCAGCTAAAGGAGCTCGAGAAAAAGTTTAATGAAAATTAAGTATCCGCCTGAAGCTGCTTTTCAACCGTCCTTCTCCTTAAAAATTCAGAAAGCGGAGCAGGATATTTCGGTCCACCACTTGCCCGCATTTGAGTTTGAAGAACTTTTCGAAAAGGTAGAGGAATGACATACAGAATAGCCCTTCACCCCTCAGTCCGCAAAAATCTTAAAACATTGTATCGGCTTGATAAGCCAGGTTACGATTACGTGAAAAACCGTCTCCGCCTTCTGGCATACAGACCAGAAATTGGAGTTTCTCTTGAAGCCGAGTTTGAGGGGAAATGGAGAATCCATATCGGGCCCTTTGTACTGGTCTATACCTTTGACAGCGCTACAAATATCCTCACCTTGATGGTTTTTGAGCATTATACATGGGCATATGATATGTACACTGCTTATGCGTGAATCGAGGCGAGATAGTAACAGCCTACGAGAAACTCAAAGATATTATGAATACTGTTTTTGATCAAACACAACCGTTGGGCCGCAACCGTTGCGCCGGTTGATCACGCCGTCGCCAGGGGTTTTTCGATCAACCCTTTTCTCAAATGGTTTGCGTTTTTGATCAAACTTTTTTTGAAAAAGTTTGTGTGAGAACGATTTAAGCCTTAATGTAGTATCAGAATATATGAAAGCAATTGAGGTATCTCATCTAATCAAAAAATTCGGTTCTCTTACCGCACTCAATGATATTACTTTTTCAGTTAACGAGGGAGAAACATTTGGTTTTTTGGGTCCCAACGGTGCTGGCAAGACCACTACAATTCGTATTTTGACCGGAGTTTCGAGACCTACATCTGGAACGGCAAGCATTTTTGGCCATGATATTGAGCACGACACAATTGCCGCACGGCAGTCAATGGGCATTGTGTCCGAGAACTCAAATGTTTATGACGACCTTACTGCATGGCAGAACATGATGTTTTCCGCCGAACTTTACCATGTAGGACGAAAGGAAAGAGAAAAAAAGGCAAGCGAAATACTTAAAGTGTTTGAACTTTACGAACGGCGCAATGATAAAGCGCATGGTTTTTCAAAGGGGATGAAGCGGCGTCTGACACTTGCAATGGGACTGATCAACAGTCCACGCCTGTTATTTCTTGACGAACCAACCTCAGGACTCGATGTACAGAGCAATCTCATTATTCGGGAAGTGGTTGCTGGCCTTGTCCTTGAGGGTGTAACCGTTTTTTTAACGACGCATAATATTGAGGAGGCAAATATCATGTGTGATCGGGTAGCGATTATCAATAAAGGGCATATCGTTGCAATTGATGCTCCTGAATCCCTAAAAAAGACTATCCAAAGTGTGCAGTCGATCGAGGTCTCTTTTGATCACAATTCGGCAGATCAGCTTGACGAGCTTAGCCGTCTCTCCATGGTAAATGAGGCACAAAAAGCAGGTGATAAGTTTAAGCTTTACACTGAAGATCCTTCTCAAGTTATCAATGTTGTAATGGCTTATGCCCACACGCATAACCTTAAAGTTATCAGTATCACAACTCTTGGTCCGAGCCTTGAGGATGTGTTCATACGATTGACAGGTCTGCAGCGGACAGGTGAGAAAATCCATGCCATCGACTGAGAATAAAGGACTGACAAAGCGCCTTTCCTGCGAGCTCTCAGCTGCGTGGGCGATTGCCAAAAAGGACATGCGGATTTACTACTTCAAGCCCAATATCATAGTTTCCGGCTTATTCTTCCCGCTTTTCATGTTCCTTGCCTTTGCCATTGGGAAAAACACCCCTCCAGGCAACCTAATTCCCGGGCTGATCTCAATCACTCTCCTGTTTTCGGCTTCATCAATAGAACCGGTCTCAATACCTATCGAACGGCGGGTAAAGACCTTTGAACGCCTGCTTTCGGCACCGATATCCTTATACTCACTGGTAACGGGTGAAAGCCTGAGCGGTTTTCTGTATAGTCTCGGCATCGCATGTTTACCGCTTGCCATTGGTGTTATTGTATTCGGTACGCCTATCCTGAACGTACCGATCCTTATTATTTCCATGGCACTTACAGCATTCTGTTTTGCGACCCTTGGGACATTATTTGCCGCATATCCAACCGAGAACGTGGGAGAGGTTATGTCGATACTTAACACGGTCAGGCTGCCGCTTATTTTCATTTCCGGGGTTTTTATCCCTATCTCAGCTATGCCCAAAATAGGCCAGCAGATCGCATTGGTATCCCCTCTTACCTACGGAAATGATATGATTGAGTGTGCATATACCGGTAAATCGTTATTCCCACCTCTTCTGGATGTTCTGGCGCTGGTGATTTTCATACTGATTTTCCAGATAACGGCAAACTACCTTTATAAGAAGTTTAATGAATAAAAGGAAGGGCAAAAAGAATCTGGATTAAAAGTATTAAATTCAGGAAACAAGTCTGTGCTCATCCATGTAAGAAATTAGATATAGAATCGGTAAAGGATAAGTGTGGACTGGACTCAAAAAGGGAAAAGAAAAAGGAAAAGGATTGGTGGAACTTTGAAAGCTCTTGTTATCATAGATATGATTAACGATTTTGTGTTTGAGGAATATGAATACGAAGGAGAGGTATATTTCGGAAAACTTGTAGCTCCTCAGGGAAAGACAATTGTTAACAGAATAGCTGCGCTCATAAAGAATGTAGTAAGTGAGGGAACAGTAAGTGTTTTAAGGCTTCCTAAAGACCATTACAATGCCTTTATGAACCCCGAACTTGAACTTAAAGTTGCAGAACTCGAGATAGATGAAATCTTCATGACAGGCCTTGTTGAGGAGGTTTGTATCTATCATAATTCATTAGGCTTTCTTGAAAGAAACTTTCAGACAAACATAGTAAAGGGATGTACAGTTCCTTTTGACGAAGAAAGAGGAAAGGAAGCCTTAAAGGAACTTGAAGTTTGCGGGGCAAGAATAGTTGACGGTATCCCTGAAAAAGACATAAAAGTTATTCTACTTCTGGAAGACGAGCATGATGAAGATTCAGAGGAAATAAAGTCCGGGGGATGGCCGCCTCATTGCATGAAAGGAACTCCAGGAGCTAGGACAGTCAAGGAGATAAAGGATGCACTTGAAGAAAGATATAAGTAAGATACTTTAGCCTGAAATACTCATGCTTTTGTTATATACTCGTACTTGACATCTGCCCTTGTAATCTTTGGCACCTGCCCCCACATGCCAATGTATTCTCCCTGAATCACGAGTGCGCCTTTTATTCCTGGAATCCCCTTTAAAGCTTTGAAGGAAGCTTCTACAGATCCCTTTCCTATGCCTACTTCGTTTCCAAGAGCTGTTGCAGCCGCATCCGCCAGGGAAACGTCATCTGAAAATACTGAAGCTGCATCCGCCATTCCGAAACTAATTGAAGGGCCAACCGTCCCTGCTGAAGTGCATACGCCTGTGATTGAGTCTCTGGGCTCGAAAACCAGGCCCAGATTTTTAATAGGTGATTGTCCTGCGTAGATCCCAACCACAGCAGGTCTGTCATTTATGAGTGCGATATCTCCCCCATTATCGACAATGGCGTATTTGGCTCCTGCTTCAACCATCGCTTCCACTGTAAGGGCTGAAATTGTGCCTGCAACCGCACTCATTGGGCCTATACCCATAGTGTTTCCAGCTTTTACCATTCTTCTTACAACCTCAGGCGAATTTTCAGGGCATTCGTAGGGTTCAAGGGTAAGCTGAAAAAAAGGATCGGAAAGAATGTAAGTCTCAAGGGCTGCTCTGTGAATGCGGATCGCTTCTTTTGCGGCTTCAATGTGGGCCTGGTCATCGGCCGCAATCGTAACTATGGTTTCCTTGAGCTGGAAATGTTCTTTAATAAGGGTACTGGCAGTTTTTTTAGCAGACTCTCCTGTGGGACCTGGCATATTGATTCAGATGGAACTTATTGCTTAAAAAGAGATGCTTCCAGGTGACCACCCGAGTTCCACTTCCCGAGTTCCGCTTCCCGAGTTC
>DADO01000220.1:4450-4662 GCA_002509325.1 Methanosarcina sp. UBA402
CCCGAGTTCCGCTTCCCGAGTTCCGCTTCGGGAGCACGGGGCCCTTTTCGCTCACTTCGTTCGCTCAAGAGGGCTAAATTATGGACAAGAAATGCTATATTCAACTCCTAATGAGAGTCGATTTCAGTAGTTCACTAATTTTTTACTTTGCCTTAAACGATGTTTTCCGATACCTATATATATTGTGAAAACGCCGCCATATGTCTCTTTTC
>DADO01000076.1:0-4690 GCA_002509325.1 Methanosarcina sp. UBA402
TCAACCGATTAATGAGGGAGCACCGAAATTTTTTATCGGTTTTTATTCTGCTGCCTCTACCTATTAACTTTTTTGAACTTTAGAGTGAAATTCTTTTACCTGAAAGTTTTAAACTCCATGCCACCCTAACCATAAACATCTATGATAGACAATTCCAGTGAGATCGAAGTAAAACTTAAGGCTGATGGCCTTACCTCAAGAGAAAGAGAAAACAGGAATATACGGGAATCTAGAGAAAGAGAGAGAAATACTGATCAAAGAGGAAGAGATAAAGATAGCAAGCTCACAAAGGGAAATAATCCTGCGAATCAGGGTAGCCCGAGCTCTTATCCTTTCTCCTCAGGGCCTAAAATTCAACCTGAAGTAATTATAGTCCGCTATGGGGAACTTGCGCTTAAAAGTACCGGAGTCCGGAACTGGTATGAGAAAATTCTTATTAAGAATATTGCTGCAATGCTGGACTCCAAAGGCATTTCGTATTCTCAGATAAAGCGGGAATGGGGTAGGATATTTATTGTGACTAAGGATGCACGTGCAGCCAAAGCTGCTGCTGATGTTTTTGGGATTGTCTCAACTTCTCCTGCATTGAAAGCAGAACCTACCCTTGAGAACGCAGCCAGTTTGTGTGCTGCCCTAGCTAAGGCCCTGATTTTAGAAGATGAGTCTTTTGCAATCAGAGCCAGAAGAAGCGGGAATCATCCATTTTCTTCAATAGATATTGGCAGAGCCTGCGGGAGCGCTGTCTGGGATATTCTGGAAAAAGAAGGAAAACGTCCCAGAGTTAACCTGAGTTCGCCTGATAAGGAAATCTTCGTCGAAATGCGGCAAAATCTGGCTTACGTTTATCTTGAGACATTTAAAGGAGTGGGAGGACTCCCTCTTGGGACTCAGGGCAGCATGGTAGTTTTGATGTCAGGCGGACTTGACTCTCCAGTTGCTGCCTGGCTAATGATGAAACGTGGAGTCATGATCATTCCAGTCTACTGCAATACTTCTCCTTATGCCGAAAATGCAGCAAGAGAACGTGCCTTTGATTGTATTCGACAGCTCCAGAAATGGGCGGCTGGGTATCAGTTTAAAACTTATGAGATCCCTCACGGCCCCAATTTACAGACCTTTATCAGCGTTTGCAACCGGAAAAATACCTGTCTTCTCTGCAAACGCATGATGTACAGAGAAGCATATGAGGTCATGAAAAAAGAAGGTGCAAGCGGAATTATTACCGGTTCTTCTCTGGGGCAGGTAGCTTCCCAGACTGCTGCCAACATGTATGCTGAAATCTATCAGCTTGCTATCCCTATTTATCATCCTTTGATTGCTTTTGACAAAACCGAAATTATAGATATTGCCCGCAAAATCGGAACATATGACATTTCCAGTCAACCTGCAGGCAGCTGCACTGCTGTGCCAGAGCAGCCCGAAGTAAGGGCAAACCACGACCTTATAGTAATTGAGGAAAGAAAAATGGATATCGAGACTATGGTTTCCAACGCTATGAAAGCAGCAAAAGTTCTTAAACTTTGAAAAAAGCGCTGGCGAAAGGGTAATGGAAATGCTTTACAGAAAAATGCCAAAGAACGGAGATAAACTTTCTATACTTGGGTTCGGGTGCATGCGGCTTCCTCTTAAAGACGGGGAGATAGATAAGAATAGGGCCACACGCCAGATACGCTATGCAATCGACCGTGGAGTAAATTACATAGACACGGCCTGGCCATATCATATGGGAGAAAGCGAGCCATTCCTCGGCCGGGCTCTTGCCGGCGGATACCGCGAAAAGGTCAGGCTTGCTACCAAACTTCCTTCCTGGACAATAAAAACCAGGGAAGACATGGACAGGATCCTGAATGCTCAGCTTGAGAGGCTCAGGACAGAGCATATAGATTATTATCTTGTCCATGGGCTTGTGGGAACTCTATGGGACAAAATGGAAAAGCTTGATGTTCTGGACTTCCTTGACAGGGCAAAAGCTGACGGTCGAATTGTCAATGCTGGTTTTTCTTTCCATGGCTCAATTGAGGACTTCAAGCAGATTGTGGACGCATACTCCTGGACTTTCTGCCAGATTCAGTATAATTTCCTAGATGAAAAGAACCAGGCAGGTACAGAGGGACTTGAATATGCAGCTTCAAAGGGGCTCGGCATTATTATCATGGAGCCCCTTCGAGGAGGCAAGCTTACAAATCCCGTGCCTCCTGAAGTGCAGAATATCTGGAACAAAGCGCCTGTAAAACGCACACCTGCAGAATGGGCTCTCCGCTGGGTGTGGAACCGACCTGAGGTCACTGTTGTGCTTTCAGGCATGAATGAGGAGTCCCATATTGAAGAGAATCTGAAAATTACAAATGAAGCCTATCCAAACTCTTTGACAGAAACCGAACTGCAGCTTGTAAAAAAGGTGGAACAAAAATACAGGGAACTTATGAAGATTGGGTGTACTGGCTGCAGATACTGTTTACCCTGCCCTTCTGAGGTGGACATTCCTGGCTGCTTTGAGATCTATGATAATTTTTACCTGACAGGCAATGAAAATGAAGCAAAGTTGGGGTATGCAGCAAAGCCAGGCGGGATAATAAGAGGAGATGTGCCAGGGTATGCTTCCCAGTGCGTGCAGTGCGGACAGTGTGTTGGAAAATGCCCCCAGCGCCTGGATGTACCTTCCCTTCTTGAAGCCGTGGCTGAGAAGTTTGAGGGAAAAGACCTCAAAGAATGGAGGCTAATGGCTAAAAAGACATTTGGGAAAGATTAAAAAGCATTTGAAGAAGCAATAACCACTTGATTTCTTTTATTATTTCTTCTTCAACATTCCTTATTTTTCTTCAACATTCCTTGCCTAAAAAGAACTCACTGAAAGATTACATGTTTTAGAAGCTCGTTTAAATCAAATAGTTATGAGTGTGACCACGCTCTTTGCAATGCTCATCTCCAGAGAGAACTTACTGGAATTGAGGAGAATTATAAACAGCAGTGGGCTAAATAAATTAATGAACTGTTAACAGAAATGAAAAAGTATACTGATGAGTGTAAAGAGCGAGTCAAAGATCTGGATTTTGAACAGATTAAAGCGTTGGAAGAAAGGTTTGATGTTATTATCATGAAAGGAATTGAAGAAAATCTACCTCCTCTAAACCCTGAAAAGAAAGGAACAAAAGGTGCAAGTCCAAAAACCAAAGCAAGGAATCTACTTGATAGGTTTATAGAACACAAAGAAATGATTCTAAGATTCCTGACAGACTTGAATGTTCCGTTTGAGAACAATCAGGCAGAAAGATATCGGAATGATGAAGCTGCAGCAAAAAATATCAGGAACTTTCAGAAATATAAGAGGAGCGGAAGTTTTCTGCAGGATTAGAGCTTATATTTTTACAATCAGAAAGAATGGGACCAATGTTATAGAGGCTATTCTTGCGGCGCTCAAGGGAGCACCGCTAACTATACCCTGAATAGTTACTATCTTCGTTCTTCTTTCATCTTTAATTTTGTCAGGATTGATATCCACTGAAGCCAGTAATTGTTTTAAAGCTTCGAGTTCCATTTTTTACTCCAAAATATGATAAGGGGAAATGTAACAACTATTATATTTTTCCTGTGATTGAAATCCCATCGAATTTGAAGAGGATACTTCTTTTCTAAAATAAACTATAATATTTATAAAATATCGTTAAACCGGATTATAGAGTTTTGTTAAACCGGATTAAACTACCAGATTAAACATAATACTCAACATAAAAACGATAAGCAACCTGAAGTTCTTCCAGCTCCCTGGGCTCATGTTCAAAATCCAGCTGGCTGGTTTTGTAAACTTTTTCCCCAAAGTTTTTGAAAGTAACTTCACATTTTATATTTTCAGGAAGTTGAGCCTCAAAACTGTCGCATTTACTACGTATTTCCAGGACAAACTTTTCTACTTCTGCGGGACTGAAGATTTTTTTATTTTCAGGGCTGTAGTTTACCTCGACTACCAGTTCTTCCTTGCTCAGCAAATCCGCCCAGAAGCCAGAAAGTTCGGTTCCTTCTATCCTGTAATCCTGAAGTTCGAAACTTCTCGTGATTGTGTTCTTAATTTTACCCTCGTCCATATGCTTAATCTTGAAAGTGAATGTATATAAACTATCTCAAAAATAAAAAGATAAGTCTCGAGGATCTCAAATTAGCTGAGGTTTTGCCATTTTTCTTTAAATTACTTATTTTTTCCAAAAAACAATCAAAAAAAGTCTTTTTGCAAAAATATTTAATATTTTTCTTCAAAATATAATTTAAAGACAAATAATAAGTATTATACCTAATTAAAGCTATTTTAAGTTGTCAATCTAAAAACAAACCATAAAAAGGTATAATCCATGATAAAAATTGTTGGTAAGGGATATAAGTATTTATTGCTACAGCTGAGTGATTTTTTAGAGATTACAAAAACAATAGTTGTAAGCCTGAAAAGTGTTGAAGGTAGAAAAAAATATGAAAAAATATTTGGAAAGAAAGTAGAAGACAAAAAGGCCAATACAAGAGTTCGTACTATTCATGTCAACCAGTCACTGCTTATAGATCTCATATGTAACCTTTTTGAGAAATCAACATCGTCAGAAATCATCCACGATCATTTCTTTTCCAAAAGTTCTAATTTTAAAATAATATTCATTGGTCATCGGTTAAGGAATTCTCTTGGCCGAAAGCTATCGATTTTGTACCAGAA
>DADO01000076.1:4943-5521 GCA_002509325.1 Methanosarcina sp. UBA402
TGACAACTGTTGTGGAGATGGAGGCAATAATTTATCACGATTCTTCACTTAATCGAAGACGCATGGAATGGGGTTATTCCAATCATAGCTGCAAGAGCAAATAGTGTTGGAAATATCTTGAAAACTGAAAAGAGAAGCCACTTCAGAGCTCAATACATTCCAAGAATTTATCATAAATTACTTGGAAAATTGTACAATATAAGAAATTGTACAATATAAGAAATTGTACAATATAAGAACCACTGTTGAAAGGAAAAACTCAAACGATGAAGTTGGATACAATAGATCAAAAACAACGACAAGAGGGAGTGAATGGGCTAAAATCTATGTATCGATAAGCAATATTGCTGCATTACTTACGGCACTTACGGCTTTTAAAGTTGGAAGACATGGCCTGATAAGCGCACCAGAAGCTTTTAGAAAGTTGAATATATGGGCAAGTAAAAGTAATTTTTTTAAAAAAAGAGAATTTAATGCTTTTAATTTAATTTTAAAGCATTAATAGCCAAATTAGCAAAGGCTCAGCTAAAAAATAAATTATAGGCCGTTTATCTGTTTTTAACCTAAGTTTGACAGTA
>DADO01000030.1:0-7335 GCA_002509325.1 Methanosarcina sp. UBA402
AGTGCTAGAAATGCCTTATGTTTCGTATATCAAGTATGCTTATTAACCTTACTGAATTGCAAAAAAGGTACGATACGCCACTAAAAGCGTTTTAGAAATAACATCAACTAACTAATAGCGCACGACCCAATTTTTACGTTATTAATTTAACGTAAATTTATTGAACTTTTTTGCAGGAATTAAAGGTGGATGTGTGAATATAGACCAAAAAACGATAGCATTCAATCTTTACCGAGTTCCATTTAGAGTTCAGGTTGTTTTAATATGTTTCAAAAACACTATTGGAAAACCAACTGTACAAATTGAATGTACCAATTAAAACGATTCGTAACTATAAAAAATTTTCCTACATGTCATGTCAATTTCATATATCATGTCAATTTCATAAAACATGACGAATAAAGCCAGAAGAATGAGAAGTAAATCAAAAAACCCTCCTGGCGCTTGGAAAATAGGCTATCAACATTATTCCGAGATTATTTCCAGGAACGAATACCAAGACCTGCCTGTCTATGTTTCCTTCAGTAGTAGAAAAGACAGTCTTGTAGTGCTTGATGCGTGAATCGAACAGTCTCTCTAGAGGGAAAAGCACTGCATGTAAGCGAAGCCTGTATCGGTGCAGAAAACGCATGGAATCCTATATGGTGACCCGGCATTTGATAAACTCGTACCTGACCTAGATAAAAGGCTAAAGGTATAAAAACCAAAGATCTGGATCTCTCTTTTCTATGATATTTTTAAATAGTTTCTAATTATATTTAGACATTACATTCTCTAATTAAATCTTAGATGTTTCATTTCTACATTTTCCTAAATAAATTCGATTTAAATTTGTTAATTTACTATTATTATTACTATTATTATTTACCTACCCAAAATTATCTATCCAAACGGAATTGAAAAATGAGATTGAGCCAAACCCCGGACGGAGTAAGCCAGCTAATTGCCAGTCGCTGGAAAATCGGAGCTGCCCTGGCGGTAGCACTGCTTTTGTACTTTTCTATTATAATCATGCTGCCTCTGGCAGATGGGATCGTACTGGGCATAGTGTTTGCTTATATTGCCAGGCCTATTCAGATTAAATTCAAAAAGCATAGAAAAATCGGGGCTCTAATTGCCAGCCTGTTCATATTCATCCCTATAGTCTTCATTGTTGGAGCAGGCATTCTTGAAATCCTTAACCAGATCTCCTTAATTGTTGAAAATCAGACGGCTTTTACGGCAGCAATTCTTCATTTCATAAACGCCCTGAGTATTCCTGAAGTAATTCTGGAAAAAATTAATTCTGCCATCTGGGACATTTTTACCTCGTTACTTCCTGCATTAGGAAGCATAGGGTTTCTTTCATATGCCCGGGGAGTCGGTCTGTTTGTTGTTAATTTCATTATTTCGATCATCTTCTGTTTTTATATACTTGCAGACGGGGATAGGCTTTACTGCGCTTTTCTTGGCGTGATACCGAAAGAGTATAAGGGAATTGTAAACAGTTACGCGAGTCACCTTGATATGATACTTAAGGGAATTTTCATAGGTACAGCCTACTCTTCCCTTATAGTAAGCGTGACTTCAGTTTTTGTATTCTACGCTTTCGGTTTTTCCCATGCACTGGCACTTGCAACCCTTATCTTCATAGCTTCGGTAATCCCTCTTTTTGCCGGGTATATGGTGCTTGTACCTCTGGCCTTAGTGCGTTATCTCCAGAGCGGATTTGAAAGTGCAGCTTTTTTCTTTGTGGTTTCTTCTCTTGTAATTTACGGCCCTCCCGAACTGATTCTCAAGCCCTACCTGGCTGGCATGAGGTCCAAAATTCATCCGATGCTGCTTATTCTTGCTTTCCTGGGCGGAGCTTTTGTTGGAGGAATTGCAGGTTTTTTCGCAGCTCCTATTCTCCTAGGAGCTCTGGTTGCAGCTTACAGGGTTTATCAGGAACATATTCATCTCGACATTTCCGAGATCTGCATGGATCTCAAGGACCAGGAATACTCCTACAAAGCTGAATCCGAGAAGTAATATCCAGAATTAGTCTCCGAAAATTAGCTGAAAGTGATCTGAGACCTTAGAGTTTTCAAAGTATATATGAAAAAATCAATCGAAAGGGATTGTTTTATATCATTGAAGGATATTAGGACTGTCATAGATCCTTCCATAGATCCTTCTTTACTTCCTTTAATCAAGCCCTACTGACGGGTACAGACTGCAAACCGTCTTAAATAAATCGAATCCTTATTCAAAGAACCGAAGCTAATTCGGATTAAAATTCCAGCGCTAAAACAGGTGATAGAATGCAGTTATTGCTCATTCACTCTGATTATATTGAATACGAAACCAAAAAACAAACTCCAGTTGCCGAAAAAATCGAAGAGTCCTTAACGTCTGGCAGGCTTGAAGAAGCACTTGCCGCTTTTATGGCTGTGGAAAGTGTAGATGAGGCAAATCCTGAGGAAACTATAGAAAAAACAGTATTCGAAATCGAAAAGGTAGCTGCCCAGGTAAAAACCGACCGTATAATGCTCTACCCTTATGCTCACTTAAGTTCTGACCTCTCTTCTCCAAAAGTTGCTGTGCAGGTAATGAAAGGAATAGAGGCCGTACTCTCAGGTAAGTATGAGGTAAAACGTGCTCCTTTCGGATGGTATAAGGCCTTCAGTATAAGCTGTAAAGGCCATCCGCTTTCCGAACTTTCCAGAAGCATCCGTCCAGAGGCGGCAGCAAAGCCAGCAGGCAGGGCAGAAGCAGCCGGGGAAAAAGAAGAGGTTGTTTCTGAAGCTCTCAAAGCCGAAGGAACTGCAAAATCTTACTGGCGCATCCTTACTACTGACGGAGAACTTCATGAAGTTGAGAGTTTTGACCTGACGCCTTACCCCAAACTTCAGCAGTTTGTAAACTACGAAATCTCCAAAAGCAGGGCTGTTGAGCGAGCTCCTCCTCATGTGGAGCTTATGCGGAGGCTTGAGCTTGCAGACTACGAGCCAGGGTCCGATTCTGGGAATATGCGCTACTATCCAAAAGGCAGGCTTGTAAAATCCCTCCTTGAGAACTACGTGCTTGATGTCACAACTGACTTTGGGGCAATGGAAGTCGAAACTCCTCTTATGTACGACATGAACCATCCGACCCTGAAAAAATACCTGGACAGGTTCCCTGCAAGGCAGTATTCCATTGAGTCTGACAAGCGGCAGATGTTCCTGCGTTTCGCAGCCTGTTTTGGGCAATTCCTTATGAACCACGACATGACGATCTCCTACAAGAACTTGCCTCTTCGGATGATCGAGATGACCCGCTATAGTTTCAGGAAGGAACAGCGAGGAGAACTTGTGGGCTTGAGAAGGCTACGGGCTTTTACCATGCCTGATATGCATACCCTTTGCAAAGACATGGGCCAGGCTGTAGACCAGTTTAAACAGCAGTATGACCTCTGCATTGATGTGCTTGAAAATATGGGAATCCATATTAACGATTATGAGGTTGCCATCCGCTTTACCAGGGACTTTTACGAGTCAAATAAAGAGCTTGTAGTCAATATGGCAAAGACCGTCAACAAACCTGTGCTTGTAGAAATGTGGGATACCCGTTTCTTCTATTTCGTGCTCAAGTTCGAATTTAACTTTGTAGATGCCCTTGAAAAGGCAAGTGCACTTTCTACGGTCCAGATTGATGTCGAAAACGCCGAAAGGTACGATATTTCTTATGTAAATCCAGATGGTAAACTGGAAAGGCCTACTGTGCTTCACTGCTCTCCGAGCGGGGCAATCGAACGCTGTATTTATGCCCTTCTCGAAAAAGCTGCAATGGAAACCGAAGAAGGAAAGGTCCCCATGCTGCCTGTATGGCTTTCTCCTACTCAGGTTAGAATTGTGCCTGTCTCAGAAAAACACATTGACTTTGCCGAAGAGGTTTCCCAGAAACTGGACTGCAGGGTTGATATTGATGACCGTGACCTGTCAATAGGAAAGAAAGTCAGGGAAGCAGGCAGGGAATGGGTCCCTTACGTGGTGGTCATTGGAGATAAAGAACTCGAGGACGGAACCATTAATGTAACTATTAGGGAAGAATCCGGGCAGAATAAACCGAAAAAAGTGCAAATTACTCCGGAAGACCTGAATACTAGGGTTAGAGGCGAGATTGCAGGAAAACCGTACAGAAAACTGCCACTTGCAAAATATCTCTCTGCAAGGCCAAAGTTCTTCTAAAACCTCTCAATCCCCTTAACTCCTTCAATCTTTTTAACTATTTCAAATAAGCTTTTAGGAATAGTTTTTCGGAAGCTACTGAAGGAAGCAAAGATCCTTATTTGCTTCTTTCCTCTGGCTTTTTAGCATAACATATATATTGACGTAATTCTTATTGCTTAAAAGGGATCCCTTTTAAATAATAGTTCTAGGATTATTCTTCCCCGCTTCAGGGCAAAAAAATCTGACCTAAGTTTTCTGGACTGAAATTTTATTATTACTTGTAAGTTACGGGGAATTACTTCTTATAAGGTTTACAGTTGCATGCAGCATTTCCTGTTGCGTGGCTATACCTGTTTCCCAGAAATCTCTTTCAAGATACTTTCTGGTTTTAATCATTATTTAAAAAATACTATATTTATAAAAAATACTATATTTAGAAAATTACTATAGTGAAAAGCGTAAGGACAGTTACTGATGATAGATTCAAAAGAGATAATCGCCGGCATGGAAACCGTCGAGCTTGAGCCTTTGAGGGAAGATAAAAAGAAAATCTTTGAAGATATTCTAAAATATTTTGAAACTAATCAGAGAGGCTATATCAAGGTTCCTACAGGCTGGGGGAAGACCTTTCTTTCGAAACATATAATGAAAAAGTACTACGACGAAGGAAAACTTGTACTTTTCCTGGTCTCGAAAAACAACCCTCTTCTTAGCCAGACTTATTACGACAGGAAGAAAAACCAACCCCTTTTTCCCAGCAGCGAGCTTCTCTCGTCCGCACAGAGGGTGGATAGAAAGGAGCTTGCTGCAACTTTAAGAGCTCTAGGGCAGGGAAAGGGTAAAGGTTTTGTGCTTTTTGCCTCTCTGCAGACTGTACTAGGAAAGCAGAGCTCGGAGATTAAAGACCTGATTTTTGAATTTACCGACCTTGTAATTGTGGATGAGATCCATAATTTTATCAATAACCGAGGAAATGATTTTCTCAATGAGTTTGGGGAAAGGACAAAAATTCTTGGAATGACTGCAACTCCATTCCAGGGCGTTGTCGGGAATGTCAAGTTCGTGGATGAAATTGCAGGGGATATGAGAGAGGTCTACACAAAAACCCTTCCTGAATGCATTCTGGATAACGAACTTGCGCCCCTTAAATATACGATTGCAGAAAGCTCGGAGGATATCTTTGAGATTTTTGACTTTGAAAAAGGGCTTGACGAGCTTGATAAGCAGGATCTCTTCCTTGACTGCAGCACTGCAGATAGGTTGAAAAAGGTAATCCGAAGAACCCAGCTTGCAAAAGACGTATACGATTCTATGGTAAAACAGAAGCATGCAAAAGTAAAGAAGCGTGCCAAAACGCTTGTCTTTTGTGCCCCAGTCAGGAAGCGTGTCTACGGGGCAGGGGCAAGCGGCAAAGAAATCAACGCTTTCCATGCAAAGCTTACCTCCTCGGTTTTCAATGGGGAAATTTCGGCCCAGGAATTAGAAAAGGGCCCAGAGCCTGTCCTGCCCGTAAATTTTGAGAATTATACTCCTGAAGGGGAGTTCAGAGATACGGTTTTTATAAGCTCCGAGCTGCCCAAAGATGAACAAAATGCCATTCTTGCAGCTTTCAGGGAGATAGGAAAGCCTCCTTACGTACTGTGTACCGTAGGCATGCTGATTGAAGGCTTTGATTTTCCGGGGCTTGAAACCCTTATTTTGCTGCGCCCTACCCTGAGCATGCGGCTCTTTGAACAGCAGGTCGGAAGGGTGACCAGGCTTTCTCCAGTATCAGGAAAGCAGCAGGCGAATATTTTTGAGATTTCGGACAGTATTGACTCTCTTTACCAGCGCTTCGGAGAAGGCGTTTTTTCCGGGGAAAAGGTTGATCAGGTCCAGATGCTCCAGCCTGAGATCCGCCTTGAAGAACTTTTCTCAGAAGGAGATGCAGCTCGGGCGATTGAGGAAGGAAAGATCGAGATTAAGAAGGTAAAACTTGAACCCCAGAGAAAAGGGAAAAGAAAGGGTGCTAAGATTCGGGAAACCCCAGTGAGGCTTCCTCCGACTTCTATAAGGGCAAAACATTTCTCACGCCTGCTTGCGCTGACCGAAGAGAAAGATGTCGGAGCTTTTGAACGGGAAAAGCGGGAACTCATGCGGGCTACCCTGAGATTCAGGGTCAGAGAACTGAGGGATGCAGAAGAGCTTGCAGAGCTTGCAGACAATATAAATAAGCTCAGGCGGGAAGCCTATGAAGACCGCAGGCTAGGAGACGTTTCAAGGCAGCACAAACCCAAGGTTTTCGGGGAAGCCGAATGGCTGCTGAAACTTCAAGCCTTGAATTCCCTTAAGTACAACGGCGGACACCTTTCCATGCCCGAGAAAAACCGGATCTTAAAAACCCTCGGGTTCGAGCCCGACTTCCGGAAAATGGACAAACACAGACTTAAATGCCTGAAACTCGGCTCGGCTCAGAAGACACTCCCTGAGCTTGTAAAGGTTCTTGGGTTCGTAAGCCGACTCTCATCTCCGAAAACCTACCAGTTCCTCGACAAAAAGAAAAAAGATCAATGGAAGCGGGAGTTTCTGCCTGCGGTATACTGGGGCTTCTGCTTCATCGATGATTCTCCTGAACTGAAGGAACTTTTCGAGTCTACAGAATGGGATAGGCGGGTCAAAAATATAATCAGGCAGAAATGATCTGATGATTCCTGACCACTGATGGCTTCTGCACTGACGGTTTCTGACCAGTTGATTGAGATTATTCAGAACATCAAGAGACCATCAAGAGGCAGGAATCTTTTGTTTTTCTCTTCTGCGCCTTGCAGGACAGACTTAGTTCGTCAGCCAGATAAATATTTTATTTGATCCCGGAAACCGCATTCCAATTAACAGGAAATATAAGCGAAGCGACTCCGCCAGTTTGTCTGGCGGCTCTGCCCAAAAAGAAAAAAGATGAAGAAAGAAATTGAAGAAAAAATAGCCAGTCGTCCCCGAAATATAAACGGCAACCAATAATAGATACGCGTTGCTAAAACACATATTTTGATTGAACTTAGTTCAAAACGATCTTCAACTCCCTAACTAAATAAGTTAGGTAACTATTCAGGGTATAGTTAACGGCGCTCCTTTGAGCGCCGCAAGAATACCCTCAAAAACAGGCAAACCATTCTTTCTGAGTGTA
>DADO01000030.1:7651-7857 GCA_002509325.1 Methanosarcina sp. UBA402
TTTCAAGTCTGTCAGGAATCTCAGAATCTGTTCTTTGTATTCTATAAATCTGTCAAGTAGATTCCTAGATTTAGTTTTTGGACTTGCACCTCTTGTTCCTTTCATTTCAGGATTTAGAGAAGGGGAATTCTCTTCAATTCCTTTCATGATAATAGAATCGAACCTTTCTTATGATCCTCTTTTTGGATGGTCAATTTGTATATGAT
>DADO01000228.1 GCA_002509325.1 Methanosarcina sp. UBA402
AAAAAGTAAATCTTGAGTTTATATGAAAAATAACTCAGAAATTGAGGTAGCTGAGGTAGCTGAATAGTTACTATCCTGAAACGGTTTCGTAGATTCAAAACTATTTCAAAGTTCAATAGACGATACAACAACAGGCAGCGTATAATTAAAACATTGGGTAAACTCCAACTCCATAGCAATGAAGAATGGCTTTATAAAATGAATAAGAAATTCAAAGTTGAAATGAAATAATGGGTTATCCGTATACGATATAATATTAATAAAAGAAAATTAAAAAGCGAAATAATTTTGGGATAAAACATTCATGAAACCGATTCATATTTAAATATTAGAATAATATCACGCTGTAAGTTTTTAATATCTGCTCGTCTACAATATAAGTGCAGACAAAATATGAGCAAGATCAGGCACATACTTATATATCACATTAAGTTCCAAATTTGCATTTCATATTTGAGTTAAAGATTTACATCGTATGTTTAAGTTCTGGGTTTGTATCGCATACTTACGTTGCACATTTACACCAAACATTTCATACTACATAATAAATATACCCTTTACTCTAAAAGAAGAAATTTTTATGCATACAAATTTTCTCACTCATACCGATTCTTTGATGCACATCTATTCATTTTATAAACTTTAAAAGAGGAAACCCGATGAGCAATATCTTACGCAGAGGCAGGCTGGAAGCTGCCCAGGATGAAGAAATCTTACGTTATACATCCTCTATGGAAGCTGACAGGTGGATTTTCGATGCTGATATAGCAGTGGACCTTGCCCACACCGTAATGCTGAAAGAACAGGGAATAATAAACAGGGAGGACTGCAGCAAAATCCTTAGTGGGCTTTTGAAAATCAAAGAGGAAGGAATGGAAAAGCTCGATTTCAGCTATGAAGACATTCATATTTCCCTTGAGTCCAAGCTCATCGACATTGTTGGGGAAGATGTTGGGGGTAGAATGCATTCCGGGCGTTCCAGAAACGACGAGGTTGCAACCTGCATCAGGCTTGTGCTCAGGGAAGAGTTAACCGGTCTGCTTGAAGAAATACACGAGCTCAGGAAAGCTCTTCTAGCCCTCGCGGGAAAACATACCGAAACCCTCATGCCTGGCTTTACCCACCTGCAGCATGCCCAGCCAACAACACTTGCCCATCACCTCTGCGCCCATGAAGCCGCTCTTGGCAGGGATTTTGACAGGATTCAGGATGCTCACGCAAGGGTAAACCTCTGCCCGCTTGGAGCTGCGGCTTTTGCTTCTACGGGTTTTGACCTTAACAGGAAAAGAACCCAGGAACTTCTGGGTTTTGCAGGCTTGCTTGAAAACTCGATGGATGCGGTCAGCAGCAGGGACTTTCTTGTTGAATGCGCCGCAGGATTTACAAATCTCATGATAAACCTGAGCCGCATGGCTGAAGAACTTGTAATCTGGTCCTCTTCCGAATTCAATTTCATAGAACTGGACGACATGTATGCTTCTACCTCTTCTATTATGCCGCAGAAGAAAAATCCAGATACCGCCGAACTTATGCGCGGAAAAACAGGAGTAGCTGTGGGAGCACTTATGTCCCTGATTACAATCTGCAAAGGGCTCCCACTGAGTTACAACCGGGACCTACAGGAAGCAACTCCAAACATCTGGCGATCGGTAGAAACAGTAAGGGCTTCAGTAAGAGTAATGAAAGGAATGATAAAAACTATGAAAATCCGCCCTGAGGTGCTTGCTGCCCAGTCTGTCGCAGGTTTTACGACAGCTACTGAACTTGCAGATACCTTTGTCCGGAAAACCGGAATTCCTTTCAGGACTGCTCATCAGATTGTTGGGATGCTTGCAAGGGAAATGGAAAAACCTACTCTGGAAAAAATCGATTCCGTAGCCGAAATTGTACTTGGAGAATCTCTTTCAAGCCTGGGGCTCACGGAAAAACAGATAAAAGAAGCCCTTAATCCGGTTTCAAATATAAAGAGAAGAAAAATCGCTGGTGGACCTGCTCCCGAAGAGATGCGAAATTATCTCTCTAAAAGGCAGACTGAGCTTGAACTTAACAGACAGGAAATTGAAATCCTGAAAGATATCACAGATTCAGCATTTGAAAACCTGCTTGCAGCCGTTAATGAATACAGGAAAGCTTGAGTATTGAGGATAGGAACACACTCAGCAATAACATACTCAACTATAATCAAATATTTACACATTTAATATTAATACTGATATTATTAACATACACAATAAATAACCAGAATATTAACACTCTTAATATTTATGTAGATATTAATTTGACAATATTAATTTGACAATATTAATTTGACCTCTTAATATCACACAATAACTGGTATCATACTTTTGCCAGCAAGGTAATTTTGCATGACTTGAACATCTTAATATCACACAATAACTGGTATCATACCAGAATGCTTATTATTTATACAGCGCTTCAAAAAGTTATCATAAAAGGGATTATTTATGGAATTCAAACAGGGCGACCGGGTACGTATTGAAAAGGACGGCACTGTCTACGAAGGTAGAGTGATGCCTTCTACAGAAGGACATATTATAATAAAGATGAACAGCGGCTACAATGCTGGTTTTTCCGTGGATAAGGTAAAGATAACTCTTCTGGAAAAAAATGGAGAAATCACAAATGGAGACCGAAATGGTAAAAGTCAAAATGGCGGGAAAGAAGATAAAGCAGCAGAAGAGGAGATGCCAGAGCCTGGAAAAAAGCTTCCAAAAGTCACAATTCTTTCCACAGGCGGAACGATTGCCAGCAAAATTGACTACAGGACAGGTGCAGTAACTTCCCAGTTTACTGCTGACGATGTCCTTGCAGCTATTCCTGAGCTTAAAGAGATAGCTGATTTTAAAGGCAGGGTAATCTCAAGCACTCTCTCAGAGAACATGGACCCAGAAACCTGGCAAACCCTTGCCCATGCAGCCGTTGAGGAAATTAAAGCAGGTGCCGATGGGATAATCATAACCCATGGGACAGACACCATGATGTACACAGCTGCAGCCCTTTCCTTCATGATCGATACGCCTGTGCCCATTGCTCTGGTAGGTTCTCAGAGAAGTGCAGATCGTCCCAGCAGCGACAATGCTATGAATATGATCTGCGCAGCCCTGGTTGCTATAAGCGATATTGCTGAAGTTTCAGTTGTCATGCACGGGACGACCTCGGATGATTTCTGCGAGATCCACCGTGGAACCAAAGTCAGGAAAATGCATACTTCCCGCAGAGATGCTTTCAAGTCCATAAATTTCCTTCCGATTGGGGTCGTGGATTACAATACAGGGGAAATAAAAACTTCCATTGATTATATTAGACGTGGGGAGAGATCTCTCAAATTCAAGCCTGGCATGGAGCCGAAGTGTGCTCTTATTAAATTTACGCCGGGCGCAGACCCCGAAATCCTTGACTATTATATCAACAGCGGGTACAGAGGACTGGTTCTTGAAGGCACCGGGCTCGGGCATGTTTCCACGAAGTGGATTCCCATGATCCGGAAAGCCACGGATGCAAAAATACCTGTCATAGTAACATCCCAGTGCCTTAACGGCAGGATCTGCGACCGAGTCTATGATACAGGTCGTGATATGCTGAAAGCCGGTGCAATCGAAGGGGAAGATATCCTGCCCGAAACCGCTCTGGTTAAACTTATGTGGGTTCTCGGCCAGACTGATGAATTCGATGAAGCTATTGAAATGCTCAGTGAAGATCTTGGCGGGGAAATTACTGAGCGCACGCTTAAGTGAATAAAACGGACATGAAGTTCTTCGAGTAACAGGCACAAAGAAATGAAAGTATTTGAAAGACTTTCATGCCAAGATAAAGAAAAATTAAAGGGAAATCCTGTGGAGTAAATTCAGAAATGCGCATGAACCTTTAAAGGTTCATCTGTAATTTCCGTCTCCCATACTAATTTTTTCCCTTTAATTGGCAGTTAGCTTGCGGTGCAATCTTCCTGGCCCTTTGCCTCAATTTTTCTCCCATGCTAACTTTTCCTTTAACTGGTACCCAGCCCTGTTACAGGGCGTTGAAAAGTAAAGTTTTTAATTTAAAGTCTATTCTTTTGAATCTACCTTAGCATGAAAGTACATGAGGAGATCTTCCTCACATGCTCTCTATTTTCGGTTTTGCAGAAATCCTAATAGGAATCCCTAATTTAAACCAGAATAATAATTTCTTCATCTCATTCCCACATAGTTACCAGATACAGTTTCCTTGGAAGTTCTCCTTCTTCAAACTCTTCTATTTCAAAACTTTCATATTCTTCTGCCAAATGTTTAACCTGTTCTCTATTGAAAAAATGCACAATAAAACCGCCTGCAATCTCATACATATCCTCTCCTCTGTGAATTCCTGTCATATATTGTGGATCTTCAGTGTGCCTAGCTGTGTAAATATTAAGCCCACCTGGCTTGAGCACTCTTTTTATTTCACTACTGAGGAACTCCAGTTCGGCTGTAGTCAGTGCCATGCAGTAGAGCATATGAGAATAGCAAGCATCAAAAGTGTCATTTTCGAAAGGCAGAGGCTTCCGGACATCGTGCACCAGGGGAACTAACGAATCCGAAAGCCCCATAGTATCAATTTTCTCCTTCACTGCCTTTAGCCCGCTTTCACTGTAATCAAGCGCATGTATATGAAAGCCTTTACTGGCAAAAAAACAAGTATCTCTTCCCTGGCCGCTTCCCAGTTCAAGGATTTTCATTTTTCCTTCTTTTTCAAAAATGTCTGCGGCTTTTTGGCCAGGATAACTTGGCTTGTCTCCAAACCTGGAACAGTTATTTGAAAATACCTTCTCCCAGTGAGGCTGCTGCCTATTGATTGCACATTCTTCTACGCCGATCCCTGTTTCGGTAATATTCGTGGCTTCTTTTTTCATGATTTACTTCCTATTAGAAATACTGTTTTAACTGTACTGCTTTAACTGTATTGTTTTAATTATACTGTTTTAATTATACTGTTTTAATTATACTGTTTTAATTATACTGTTTTAATTATACTGCTTTAACTGTACTGCTTTAACTGTACTGCTGCCGCAGGCACATGTATATCAATATACTGGAAGAGGAGCGTTAAATGGAGAAAAATGTTAATTTACTGAAAGAGGAGTGTGAAACGTGAAGAAATTCTTGCTTTTTGTGCTTCAAACCCTGAAGTTCTTGCTTACGTTTTGAGTCTTGAATCTCAAATTAAAGAGCTCACTGAGAGGTTACAAACCTTAGAAGCTCGTAAACCAAAATAGCCGTAACAGC
>DADO01000192.1 GCA_002509325.1 Methanosarcina sp. UBA402
ACATGCCTGTTATAGGTTCACTTAATAAGGCGATTGAAGATGAACCTCCCTTACCCTGAATAGATACCAATTACACAAAACAAAGAGTACTTATTTTTATTTAACTGTCAAAGTCAGGTAATAACCCATAAAAAGTATTTCTTCACTCCCATGTCTAATTAATTAGAGCCTGATTTATATATACATAATTTTTTGTGTTATTTTAGTATTGTGAATTGTGGTTTTTAATTACTCTCTGGATACTGGACAAACAATGCAAGAATCGGGCACAATATCGTAGGAATAATCAAGAGAAACATTGCATCAGAAAGCGACCCCATCAAATCAGCAGCCCATCCAATAACCGCGGCTCCTATTCCTCCAACGCCCATGCAAAGCCCGAGAATAAGGCCTGATGCGAAAGCGACGTTTCCGGGGAGAAGTTCCTGCGTCATTGTAACCGATGTCACATAGCAAAAACAGGCAAAAAAAGAGTACATCATAATCCCAAAGTACATCAGCCAGCCGTCAGCAAGAAAAATTAGGGCAAACAATGGCACTGCACACAAAAGGCCCAGAACCAGCATCAATTTACGCCCGAAACGATCTGAAAAATATCCTCCTGCAATCTGGCCCCCAACTCCAAATAACAGCATAATTGTTACAATAAGAGATGTTGTCACCGTGTCAAACTCTTTATATTCAAGAGTTAGAAGCGCTGGCAGATAGGTAATAAGTCCCACATATGCCCAGGCGCGAAGAGAACAGATTACCACAACCAGCCCCGCAGGAATCCACCAGAATTTTTTCCTCTCCTCAGTCTGCCTTCTAATCGTCTTCGCTGGATTTTCAAAAACTGGTTCATTCTGATATCGGAGGTCATTTCGATATATCCATGCTGCCCCTATAATACCCGGAATTACCATCCATATAACTGATGGAAGGCCGGCAAATTCAATCAAAGCCCCTGCAATAAACGGTCCGATAGAGTAGCTGATACTGCCGCTGGTTGTGAATATTGAATTATACATTCCCCTTTTTGCCGGAGGGCTTAACCGGTAAACCAGGTCCATTGCTGATGGATGGAACAGCGCATGGCCGATGGCAGCTCCCATTACCAGCATGAGCAGGACAGGATAGTTGTTTGTGAAACCAGTAAGACAAATGCCAAGGCTACCGATTACAACACAAACAGGAACACTTGCACGCCAGCCGGTTTTATCGCTGTAGAGGCCGACAAACGGCTGGGTTACAGAAGATACCACATTAAATGCCGTGACAATAAGGCCGGCAAGAAAATAGGACAGTCCCATTGTGTCAATAAGGAGCGGGAGAATAATCGGGAGCATCGGAGTATAGAGGTCTATGAGAAAATGTCCGGTGATTGCCCCGGTGAGTTTTTTGTTAACGGTTGCAGTAATGGTAATCCCTTCCTGGGCACATTGTAATTCTTTTGATTTATTCTCTCAATAAAGTAGATAATTGCCCGGGTTTATTTCATTAACCCAGGCAATTGTCTCTATTGAACACATTCACTTAATGTCGATCTTTGATGTCAGAACCGTCAGCTCATTTGGATATATCTCAAATCCGGTTACATTGGAACTAAGAGCAAAAACATCTGTACCATAGAAAACCGGAATCAATGGCATATCATTTTGAGTCAATACCTGGATCTGGTCATAGAGCTTATACCTTTCATCTGCATCAAATGTTGTCCGCGCCTTGAGAATCAACTCGTCGACTTTGGGATTGGAGTAACCAGTCCATGCAGTATAAAAACCTGTTGAAAGATAGTGAAGTGAAAGGAAATAGTCAGGATCTCCGCTTGGTGCTGTAATCCAATCTGTCAAAGAGAGATCATAATTTCCAGCACTACATTCAGATGGGATAGTATTGGAATCGACCACCCTGATTGTTGTTTTAATCCCAAAATTTTCTAATTGTGCAACTATTACTTCAGCGGTAGGAAGATTTGCAGAACGTTTGGTATAAATTAGAAGTTCAATTGAAAAAGGTTTACCGTTGTAATACATTTTCCCGTCTGAACCTTTTTTGATTCCTGCCTCAGCAAATAACTCAAGTGCCTTTTTCTGGTCGTTATCATAGGTTGCAAGTTGATCGTTTGCATTCCATGGAATAGAATCTGAGAACATGCCAGTAGCTGGTACCCCTCCGATTCCTTCTAAAGCTATATTGACAATCTCCTGACGGTTGAGTACATAACTAAGTGCCTGACGGACGCGTACATCATTAAACGGGGCTTTATTGCCATTCACATAGAGGAAGAAGGTACGAAGGCCCGCCTGGGATACAATCTGAACATCAGGATTTGCAGCAAGTCTTGCGTAGTCACTGCGCTGGAAATCTCTGGAAATATCGACATCCTTTGACATAATCATAAGTGATCTTGCAGCTCCATCGGCGTTGAAGAGGGCAGAAACAGTATCAATCTTAGGCTCTCCACCCCAGTAATCTGGATTTTCTACAAGATCCATACTGGCTCCAGATTCAAATGAAACAAACATAAATGGCCCTGTCCCAACCGGTTTGGTGTCAAGGTTTTCTGCCTTTGGACTTACAATTGACATTACCGGATCGGCAAATGAAGATATTGCCGGAGCATATGGTTCTTTTGTCTTAATCACAATGGTGTATTCACCAGTTTTGTAAACACTGTCCACAAATGAATATTCTACAGAACGGCTGTTTGATGGGTCAAGTACATGGTTGATAGAATAAATTACGGCGTCAGCATTCATTTTTGTTCCGTCATGGAAGGTTACATCTTTGCGGAGCTGAATTTCCCATTCGGTATCATTTAACTGTTTATAACCTGTTGCAAGTTCAGGCTGAAGGTTCATCTTGGTATCATAGTAGAACATTGTTTCATAAATTCCTGCCTGTCGGGTATACCATCCTTCCCATTTATATGCAGGATCAAGGCTTCCACCGGTGTCTGGGCCACTGTGTAAAACAATACGTAGATTCTTTTCTTCCGAATCTTCACTTTGTACGCATCCGGCACATAATATTGCAGCAAGTACAACAACTGGCACTACGAAAGCCCGGACGACTCTCTGTGATTTAGAAATATTTATATGCATAATTTCCACTCTGTGCGAATCTGTAAAAACATAGCTAAAGTATAGATTAAAGTAAATTTTTTGTTTACTTTCTTGGAAATTGAGATTAGGGTCTTCGTGGTTTCATGTGAAGAAGTAAGTTTCATGTGAAGAAGTAATCTTCAGGATAAAATAGGATGAGTAATTAAGTCCTCTGCAGGCGTTTAAGACCTGAAGTTAACAACTTGACTACAAAAAATTACAAAGAGTCAAAAAAGTTAATGGCTCTTCGTAGTTTTGTGTGATATCCTCATAATATTCTCATAAAAACCAACTTGGTTTTGGATTGAAAATCATCTTATACATAGAGAATAACGAACAGCTAGTGCTACGATTCCAAAGTATGCTCATAAATTCTTGATTTGTCTGTTGATTAACGAATTTCCCACTAAATAAGGGACTTATTTTGGAATCGATACATTAGATTAATCAAATATGACTTTTTTTCTTTGCAAGAACCATATGGGGAGGCTGGATATACCCTGCTGCATGACCAGAAGGATCATTTCGTTCCAAAAATGCATCGTAATCATCCAGAAACCTCCATGAAACAGCCTCAAATCCATGGGATTGTGCAAGGTCAGTTATCCTCTCAGGCGTATTGTTTTTCGCAAGGGGCAAATTTGGCTTAATATCAGCATACAGCTCATCAAACCGAATGTTCTTACTTTTTTTCTTTTCTGTTCCATCAGGGTTCTGGAACCACAAACCATCAATTATCATCATAAGACCGCCATCTTTTAAAAGCCGGTATTGTTCATCCAGAAATTTATCCGGTTGAGGCAGAGTCCAGAGAAGATACTTGCTAAAAACAAAATCATACTCGCTATCATTTAGAGGAATTTCTTCTGCATCTCCCCTCACTAACGAAATATTTACTCCCTTTTTTCTGGCATTCTCAGCTGCTTTTCCAAGCATATTTTCTGACAGATCAACACCTGTTACATCATGCCCCATGGCAGCAAGAGATATGGCAAGAATCCCGGGCCCGGTTCCAACCTCCACTGCACGGACTTTTTTATCCGGTAGCAGAATTTCGGAAAAAATTGATTTCCAGATGTCCATTTCCTCATCCATACATTTAGCATATTCCGTGTGATAATCAGAACTTCTGAAGTCCCAGTATTCTAAGATTTTATCTTTCATTTTCTGTCCCTCAAGTAAAATCGGTACCAGACTACCTCTGTCCGGAACAGTATGATACGTAGTCCACTTTGCTTCATCTGCCTCAAATCATGAAAGCCCGTAATTTTGCCATTTTTCTCATTAAATTATGCAGTTTGGTATGAATATTATAAAATGTAGTATTACAATATATAATGATGTTGATTTTTAATCATCGTAATTAACAAAACAAGGTTATTTAGGTGTATTATATCATAATATAATTAAAATAAATAATAATTAGTTCAGGCATATATTCTGAATAAGTAACGAAAAATCAGCCAGTCAACTGACCTATATATGATCTCTGGAATGAAGAACGAATAAAAAACCTTCTTATTTTTTGTGTTTTTGGCTCAACTTTGACAGCCAACACAGTATCTGTCAATGCCGATGCAGCTTACTGGACATTTCCGGATTCAAAGAATTCGATATTTCATCACCAACATCCGTACTGAATAGAATGAAATCACTCACTTTATATACCATTCTACTTAACAACTAAGTTGAATATAATGTTACTAATATACTAAATATTTATCCACACTGGTGTTAATGATGAAATTTAAAGTACCAAAAATAAAACTCTCCATCCCCAAAGTTGCCGTAATTTTGATTGTGGTGTTGCTCTGTGCAGGATGTGTTGAGACTGAAGGGACTGAAGAAAAAGTTCTTCACGTAGTTTTTAATGAAGGTCCCGATACAGGCGGCAGTCTTGACCCTGCCAACGGCTGGACAGGATGGTATGTCCATCAGGCAGGCATCTATGAAACGCTGTTCTATTATGATGCAGACATGAATCTCAAACCCAAACTTGCATCTGGCTACAAACAGTTAAACGATACTGAATGGGAAATCCAGCTCCGCGAAGCTGTAACTTTCCACGACGGAACAAAAATGAATGCAGATGCAGTTCTCTTTTCACTGAACAGAGTACTTGACCCGTCAAACAGCAGATCATCAGAGTACTCCTTCATCAAAGATGTACGAAAAACTGGTGAGTACACTATTGTCATCGAAACTAATGACGCCTATGCACCATTAATTGCATCCCTTGTAGACCCTGTCATGTCTATAATCAGTCCCAACATTGTTGATGCAGACAAACAGCCGGTCGGGACAGGTCCCTTCAAGTTTGTTTCCTTTGAACCAGGTACAAGCCTTGAAGTCGAAAAGAATCCTGATTACTGGGGTGGTGAGGTCAAAGTTGACCGTATACTCATTCAGTACAACAAAGACAGCACTGCCAGGACCATGCTAATAAAATCAGGAGATGTCGACATTGCCAGAGATCCTCTCCAGAGCGAGTATTCAGCACTTCTGGCTAATCCTGATATGAACGTCACTTCCAAAGAAACGCTGCGGACATATTTCCTGTATATAAATGGCGGCAAAGCGCCATTCAATGACACCAGAGTCCGCCAGGCCCTCTCTTATGCGATCAACCGCCAGGAAATTGTTGATACAGCACTTGAAGGGGTCTCCGGTATCCCGGCAACAGGAATATTCACAAGTACCATGCCATGGAACGCAAACGACCAGGTCGAGTCCTATAAATATAACCCTGAAAAAGCTCTGGAACTCTTCGAAGATGCAGGAGTTACGAAAGGCACAGATGGCAAACTCTACTACAACAGTAAGCCTTTCACCATTGAAATCCAGACCTACACAAAACGTGCAGCTCTTCAGCCGAGTGCAGAAATTATCGCCTCACAGCTGGAAGACATTGGCATTACCACAACTGTGACAATTCTAGATAGTGCTGCACTTACAGAAAACGCGGTATCCGGAAACTATGATTTTTCATTTGCTGCGTGGAGTACGGCACCAACCGGAGACCCGGACTACTTCCTTTCAAGCCATTACCTCTCGACCGGAAACTATGCATCCAAATGGCTCCGTTATTCAAATCCTCGGGTAGATGAATTGATTCTTGAAGCAAGGGGTGAGACGGACGATGAGAAACGGGGTGAGCTGTATGATAAAATCCAGGTACAGATTCAGGAAGATGCAGTAATACTGCCCGTATTCTATGCCAACGAAATCTATGCACTGTCGTCAGATGTTAAAGGCTTTGTGATGTATCCAAACGAGTACACAATCATCACCAGGGATATTGGATTTGCCTGAATTTGAAGAAGAAACGAGGAAAAGCTACCGTTTGCAGACAGCAGGTTTGATGTAATTTGTAGAAAGGTATGCTCCCGAGGGAGAGATCGGCAAAGGAAATAACTTCCACCGTGAAGTTCTGGTCGATCTCCTCCTTTAAGACAAAAACATGCAGGAACAATCTCTAAAGTTATTTGATAGGAACAATCTCTGAAATTACTTGATAATATCCGAAAATAGATATTTGCGGTCTGCCTCCTGAAAAAAAACTCCGTCAAGTGTGGATATTGATGTTGTTTGCCCAGGCTGGATATTCACAATAAGCTGCTTTACTCGGGCTGTATAGTTGCAATTGAATGATGCGGTACTGATCTACATCGCATACAAGAGAGAAATTGACGGTCCCTCTCCCGATCTCAAAGGTTTTGAAATTTATCCAAACGAATACACGTTCATTACAAACGAAATGGAAATTGCCTGAGGGGTTTAAAAATGAAAGACAAAATTACAGAACACTGGAATAAAATCAGTCCAAATTACCGGAAGATGTACCGTGACCACCTTGATGAAGAAATTCTCCTGATGAAAAACCTTTTTTCAGATAAGCTTCCAGCAGGTAAAAAACTCAATGTCCTTGATATAGGAACAGGCCCAGGCATCCAGGCATTTGTTTTTGCAGAAATGGGGCACAATGTTACTGCTCTTGACATCTCAGAAGAGATGCTCGCACGTGCAAAAGAAGGAGCAAAGAACCGCAATCTTTCAATTAAGTTCGTTGAAGGGGACGGAGAAAACCTGCCTTTTGAAGACCGCATGTTCGATATTATCGTAAACATGCACCTCCTCTGGACACTCACGGACCATGACAAATTTTTCAGTGAATGCCGAAGAGTCCTGGTCCCCGGAGGCAGGATTCTTGCAATCGACGGGCAATGGTTCCAGCCAGGATACGTTCCAGACATAAATTACAACCCTGAAGAAAGAAATCACGATGAGTTAATTGAGTATCTTCCACTTTATGACCGCAACTCCCCAGAAATGATTGCAGCCATCATGGTAAATAACGGGTTTTCGGAGGTCTCCTGGAAATCCCTTCCCGAGTATGCAGAGTATATGAAAAGATGCGATCCGGAAGGTTATGACTATTTATCTGTCCCGTACCTTGCCATCGGAATAAAATGTTGAGGAATAGCTGAAGTTTTCCAGAGGCGCTGTAATGCTAAAAGAGTACTTCATACGCCGGGCTCTGTATCTCATTCCGGTTCTCATATTTATCTCATTTATGAGTTTCTCACTCATCTATATCGCTCCGGGAGACCCGGCAGAGATTATGATGACGAGTCCCTCGGGTGGATATGATGAGGCAGCTGTTGAAGCGTTCCGTATAGCCCATGGTCTTGACCAGCCCTTTTACATCCAGTATCTGAACTGGCTTAAAGGTGCGGTTGTCGGAGATTTTGGCTACTCGTATATGAGCGAACAGCCGGTGTTTGAAACTGTTCTGAATGCATTCCGAAATACGCTGACACTTTCTGTTCTCTCTCTTGCGATTGCTCTTGTTATTGCTATTCCGCTTGGCGTAGTCTCAGCTCTGAAACATAACACCGTTGTTGATGACGCCTGCCGCTTTGTAGCTCTTTTCGGGGTGTCCATACCGAATTTCTGGCAGGCCTATCTGATGATAATTATTTTTTCGGTAATCCTTCACTGGTTACCTGCATCCGGGTTCGGCCATGGGACAGACATCAGCTATATGATTTTGCCTGCTACTGTCCTTGGAACAGGATCGGCAGCTGTAATGATGCGGATGATTCGTTCAAGCATGCTGGATGTCATGGGAAAAGAGTACATCCAGACAGCACGTGGAAAAGGGCTTTCTGAAAAGATTGTTATCATCAGACACGCATTGAAAAACGCGCTTGTCCCGGTTATCACTGTGGTCGGTTTGTCAATTGGTTTTCTCTTAAATGGCTCGGTTGTTGTTGAAACTATTTTCGGATGGTCAGGTATTGGAAATCTTGTGGTGGACTCAATTCTGTCCCACGATTATATGATGGTACAGGGCTCGGTACTCTTTGTTGCCGTCATTTTTCTCCTGATCAACTTCTTTGTAGACCTGGTCTATGTTTGGGCAAACCCGGAGATACGCTATGATAGAACTTCTTAAAAACAGGCAAATTGTTCTTTCCCTGATAATTCTTGGAGGGCTTATTTTCATGGCCATATTTGCCAATGTTTTAGCCCCCTATGCCTACACGGAAAAGGACCTGCAGAACCGGCTGCAGCCTCCGTCTTCTGACCACCTGTTCGGGACCGATAACCTTGGCCGCGATATACTGACAATGGTGATGTACGGTGCACGGGCATCTCTTTTCGTCGGGTTTGCAGTTGTCAGCGTTTCGCTTGCAATTGGGGTGGCACTTGGCGTTCTGGCAGGGTATTACGGCGGCTGGCTGGATGAGATTATCATGCGGCTGACGGATAGTTTCCTTGCGTTCCCGTCGATGTTTCTGGCACTTGCAATTACAGCGTTTCTGGGACAGGGGATGAAGAACATGATGCTTGCTTTAATTGCCGTTGAGTGGACGGTGTTTGCGAGGGTTGCACGTGGTTCAACACTTGACGTCAAGACAAAGGGCTATGTCCGGGCAGCCCGGTGGATTGGGGCTTCAAACACTTATGTGATAGTAAAGCATGTTCTACCAAACATTATCTCTCCGGTTTTGATCATGGCATCGCTTGGAATCGGGAACGTGATTCTTGCAGCAGCCGGTTTAAGTTTCCTTGGCCTTGGGGTGCAGCCTTCAACACCTGAATGGGGTGCGATGCTGAATGCAGGACGGACATATTTCACAACTGCTCCCTGGCTGATGTTTTTCCCGGGTCTTTTTATCATGATGACCGTTCTTGCGTTCAACTATTTTGGCGATGGGCTTCGGGATGCACTTGACCAGAAGATGAAAAATCTTGAGCTTGAAGGAAGGTTTTGATATGTCTGATGTATTGCTGAAAGTATCCGGGGTTTCTGTATCAATCCCAACCGGACAGGGAAACGTTCACGCGGTTGATGATGCGGCTTTTTCCATAAACAAACATGAGGTATTTTCACTGATTGGGGAATCCGGGAGTGGAAAGTCGATTCTTGGCCAGGCAATAATGAGGCTGCTTCCCCCAAATGCAGTGTTTTCCGGGAAAGTGGAACTTGACGGTACGGAAATTTCAGCTCTTTCAGAAAAGGAGATGCAGAAGATCCGCGGAAAAACGGTTGCATCAATTGCCCAGAACCCATATCTTGCGATGAATCCGGGAATAAGGGTTGGCACTCAGGTTGCAGAGCCGATGAGGGCACATCTTGGATTGAGTAAAGAGGATGCAAAGGCCAGGACACGCCGGGCTCTGAAATATTTTGATATCCTCCCTCCTGAAGTGCGGGAAAGGGAATACCCGTTCCAGTACAGCGGCGGAATGCTGCAGCGGGCAATGGTTGCAATGGGAACGGCTGCAGACCCTGAACTGATTATCGCTGACGAACCGACAAAAGGAGTTGATGTGCTGAAGAGGCGCAATATTGCGGCAATTTTTCAGAAGGTTGCCTCGGAAGGCTGTGCGTTTCTTTTAATTACACATGATGTCGGTTTTGCCCGGGCGATGTCGGACAGGATTGCGGTAAACTACTGCGGGCAGATTATAGAGATTGCAGGAAAGGATGCGTTTTTCAAAGAGCCTTTGCATCCGTATTCAAAAGCACTTCTGGATGCGGTGCCTGAGCGCGGCATGCACCCAATTCCAGGCTCGTCACCTTCGATGATTGAAGTGCCGGAAGGCTGCAGGTTTCATCCTCGATGCCCGCATAAAACGGAAAGGTGCCTGGCGGACCCGCCGGTTGTGGAAATGGCTAGGAGATGCGTGAGGTGCTGGCTGTATGCTTAAGGCAGAGAATTTGCATTGTGTTTACACCTCAGGACTGATTAAAACCGTCAAAAAGACAGCCGTCTGCGGTGTTGATCTTGAGATTTTTCCGGGAGAGACTGTAGCTATTGTCGGAGAGTCGGGGTGCGGGAAATCGACGCTTGCAAAGATGCTTGTACAGCAACTTGCGCCAACTTCCGGGGAGGTGTTTTTCGAAGGGACGAAACTGACCGGGATGAACTGGAATAATCTCGGGAAGTTTGTGGGAAAAATCCAGTTGATCCCCCAGAACCCTGATGATGTGCTTGATCCGAGATGGACGGTTGAGCGGTCGGTTGCCGAACCTTTTGTGGTTTGCGGAGGTCTTTCCAGAGAGGAGATCTCGGAAAATGTAGATGCCCTGTTTGCTGAGGTGGGGCTTTCTGCGGAGCACAAACCCCGATATCCGCATGAGCTGTCAGGAGGGGAACTGCAGAGGGTAGTAATTGCCAGGGCGCTTGCTCTGAAGCCTGAGCTGCTGGTATGTGATGAGGCGACCTCGATGCTTGATGTGTCAGTACAGGCGTTTATTGTGGCGGTGCTCAAAGAAATTCAGACGAAAAGAGGTCTAGGACTGGTGTTTATCACACACGATCTAGAGGCAGCGAAAGCTGTTTCGGACCGGGTGCTGGTGATGTATGCAGGTGAGATTGTTGAGGAGGGGAAGGATGTGTTTGACAGGCCTCTGCACCCTTATACGCGTGCTCTTCTGGACGCAGTACGGTATGCGTCGCTTGATGTTGTGCTGCAGGAAGAGGATAGAGCGCTGC
Source organism: Methanosarcina sp. UBA402 (assembly GCA_002509325.1). Taxonomy (GTDB): domain Archaea; phylum Halobacteriota; class Methanosarcinia; order Methanosarcinales; family Methanosarcinaceae; genus Methanosarcina. The sequence continues at coordinate 11,096 of DADO01000192.1, forward strand.
CTGATGGCTTTTTGGGATGTCCCTACTTCCGATTGTGCCGGGAGAGGACGGTCGCGTGTAAAGAGCCGCAGAAACTACGGGATGTCTCGGGAAGATTGGTGAGGTGCTGGAAATCATAGTGATGCAATCCAAACACTGTTTTGTCCTACAGGACTTATGTATGCAGTGCAGGGAAAGAAAAACTAAGTGGATTATCTTTTGTAATCCCGGAATAGATCAACTAATCAGTTAAAGACCACTGATTTTTAGAAAAAGATAAAATAGCAGTTTGAAAAATAAGAGGGCAAAGCCCCCTTACAGGCTAATTTTTCAGATTTCTTCGTTTAAGTCCGGGTCCGAAAGATTTTCAGGCATTTCAACACGGGAACTTAATGGTTGTCGGGAAATTAGTAGTTGCCAAAAACTCAATATCTGCGCTCTACCGTGAAAGAAACCTTTTTTGAACCGTTTGCTGGTACGGTTACTTCCCACTCGGCAGTGTAAGCATCCTTCTTTTCGTAAGTATCTGAAGTAGTGATAATTTCCCAGTCTCCGTATAAGTGTTCTACGATCCTTATTTTCTGGGCTTCAGACTTATGGTTCTTAAGTTCGATATCATAGCTTTCCCGCCAGACATCATTGCTTACCCTCTTATAATCAGTCTGGGTCCTGGTGCCGGTTACATCAAAAGCATTTCCGACAACTACTTTAATCTCCTCATCTTTTGGAGTGTGGTCTATACCATCTTCTCCGAGGAACTGGAGCTGCCCTTCGGAGTCAGCTTTGTATACCCTCAAAACTCCGGCAGGAAGAGGCATTCCAAGGCCTTTTTCTTTGGAGTTATTCAGGTTCAGGGCTACCTGCACCTTATCACTTTTTGAAGCGTCAAAGACAAGTTCCTTTTCTACAGGCACGGAATCTGCAGAGAGCAGGGAAAGCTGCTTGACCTGATTATTTTTCAGGGTAGCCGGCCTTTCAAGGGTATAGAGGTGGTACTCAAAGATGGCTTCTTCAGCAAAGCCTCCTTCTGCCTTATCGTACACTGCTTCCTCTGCAACCTCATTTGCATAACGGGGAGGCTCAGGTACAGTTATACGGTGGACTTCCCCTGCAACGAGCTTCAATTTTGCATCATTATAGGTGGTCCCTGCCTGATTGTCAATACTGACCCAGCCCTGGATGTCAGCCTTAGTATCATCGGCATTCGTCTTTACAATGTAATCCGCATTCCAGTTCATGCCGGCTGTAAGATACGAGGTCAGGACATTCCTGCTGCCTGTTACAGGAGAATAGACCTGCCAGACAAGAGTGGGTTTTGTGAGCAGACCTGCAGAGTCTGGGAACTCAAATTTTGAGACTTCTGCGAGACTCACAACCTTTCCATCGCTCAGTTTGAGCACACCCCCGCCGTCATGGCTGAGAAGAGTCCCTGTATAGGTATTTCCTTCCTTTTCGGTTGCAGTAATCTCCTTGCCCAGGAACTTGTCAAGAAGTTTGTCACTGCTTACCAGGTCGTATTCGTAGTTCTGTTCAAGCACGGCAGTATTTTTGTTTTTTGTGTCCTCAAACATGACTGAGGTCGGATCAATAAGTGCAGCGACATCAGTGTATTCGACATTGTTAACTCCGGTATTCAGATCAAGCTCCCTGCGTTCTTTCACAAGGGCAAGGTCATTATTATAGACCGTAACCTCGGTAGCCGAATCAGTTCCGGCGGCTCCTGCAGTGAGAATTGCCAGGGGATTTGAAGGTTTTACCTTAGTTATTACACTGGAAGATGATTCAATACCATTAGCAGCGATTTTAGCAGCGATCTCACGCTCATCTGCCTGAACCGCATTTCCAGTAGAGTCAGGGTAAGCAAACACTGTAGCCGTGGCCGCAATTCCGATAATAATCAGAGCAAACCATACATAACTTTTTTTTGTTTTCATAACAGAAAATAGAACACTGTTTTATTTATATGTGACTTTGACTGCGGATTCACTTGAAGTTATCCTTATTCCTCAGGAGATTTTTATTCCTTAGGATATTGAAAATCAAATAATCTCTCCTGAGATATATAATAACAAGTCTGCAAACAGTTATAATAATATAGACCTACACAGTATATAAAATTTGAGGTAGATGCTGAACACTCCCAAAAAACTAAAGGATTCGTTCTCATGAAAAGTATTGATACCCTTAATGTAAAAAACCGGACCAAAATCTCAAATATTATCTCCGGTCTTGCACTCATTCTATTTTTTGTAATATCCATAATTCCGGTTTCAGGCGCTGGAATTGAGGCGAGCAGGGAGTTTTCCGCAGGAACGGTTTATGCAGGTGGAACTTTTACCGTGACTGTGCACATACATACAGACCAGTTTGTTGAAGCCCCCACCCTTGATGAAAACCTTCCTGATGGATGGACTATAAGAGCCTATCCGAAAAGTCAATAACGGCATGTTGAAAAGCCATAATAGGTCTATAATATAAGAGTATCGTTCCGGTTTTGCATTATTACATTGCAAAAGTTACAGCAGGTAACCACTTTTCGGATAGGCTCTAAG
>DADO01000078.1:0-8612 GCA_002509325.1 Methanosarcina sp. UBA402
CAACCGTATAATGATGGACGACCTTATTTTAAAGTTAGTCAAAAACCTTCATTGAGCTTTCTCAGTAGATTGACTGAAGATTTGTTTTTATTCTATATTGATTTTCAATTGACCCATTCATAATTCAATATTTAATACTTATTACATTCATTTTCAGTACTTATTACATTCATTTTCAGTACTTATTACATTCATAGTTCAATACTCATCATTGTCATAATAGTTTTATATTTCTTTAATATACTATAAGCAGATTCATTTTACATTAATAAGAATTGAAATCTATTCTATAATATATAAGAATTGAGATCCCATCCCAAAAACGTAGGTAATTGTTATCCATTCTACATTTGAGATCCATTCTACAATAGATAAGAATTAATAACTATAAGTATTCTATCGGAGAAAACAAAAGCCTCATAAATTCTCGTTTATGGTAACGAGCTAAGTTTAGCACACTAGTTTCGTATCTTATTGTTTCTTATATTTTAAGCAGATATTTAAATCAGGCTTTTGCTTTAGTCTTTCCAGGTCCAAGTGAAATTGGTTTTGGTGCTAGATAAGGAACGAAAGGCCTGGAGGAACTCAGATCAATTTAGGAAGGTCAGAACGAAGTTATGGAAACAAGTGATATCATAAAGGCTGTTATGGAAAAAGAATACCAGATCAGCCCTGAAGCCGTGGGACTCATCCAATCTAGTAACTCTCCCGAAGACCTGCTCAAATACGTCCTTTCAACTTTAAATAACTCAGTTATCGTCATAGGAATCGAACATATAGATCTTGAAGGCTTTGCCGCCTCTGCTGGAAAGGCTTCAAAGCGGATCTACACAGAGAATATTACAGAAGAAAAGAAAACTCTTTCTGGGGCTTCTATACTTTCTTCCAGTTCAGGCAATTCCTCTTCTGAACCTGATTCCGAGCCTGATTCCTTTTTAGAGGCAAAATCCTATCCAGAGTCTGCGCTTTCCTCAGAGCCCGATGCTGTTATTTCAGCCCCTAACCAGAGTATAAAATCATCTCAAGACTCTGACTCTGACTTTGATGCTGACTCTGAAGCTGAGCCTATTTCAGTTCCGAACACTGTTCCGAAAAATAAGGTACCGGACATGGCTTATGAACCAACTCCTGATATTTCAGATATTCAATCGGATAGTGATACTCAACCAGCTACTGTTTCATCTGAGGAAGATTCGGCTCCAAATCTCACATTGGGCCCAAATCTTGCCTCAAATTCCCTTTCTTCAGTAAAGGCAAAGCCTCCGACTTTCGTCTCTCAGTCTTCCCAAGCTGTAAACAGATCAGGCTCTTCTTTTTTTGGACAGGTGAATTCTCATCCCTCACCTCTTTCAAATCAAGTTTTCAGGGCAGAGCTTTCTTCCTCCGCTTCTGATAGAGGGCTATTTTCTGGTTCTAAGAACGAGGAATACAAACACTACCCAGGCAGAAATCCTGTGAACGTAATTTCCGATATAACAGGGCATTCCACCTGTACTGGGGAATATATGCAATTTGTGCAGTATTTCAGGGATAGATACAGCAGGCTTTCGGAAATTATTCGGGGAAGGATCAATGCACGCCCAATCGAAAGTTTAAAAAGGAGAAGCTTCCGCCGGGGAGGAGACGGAGGTTCTGAAGAAATCTCGATTATAGGAATGGTTTCAGACATTAGCAACACAACGAACGGCCACAAGATTCTTTCCCTGGAAGACCCGACTGGCTCTTTTCCAGTCCTTATTCGAAATTCCGATAAAGAGCTCTTTGAACTGGCGTCAAGAATTCTTCTCGATGAGGTTATAGGGGCAACGGGCCCGATAACCACAGACGGAAGCCTGATGCTTGCTACAAAGCTAATACAACCTGATGCCCCAAACAGTGTCCAGCGCAGAACCGGGAGCCATGGGAAAGCTGTATTAATTTCCGATGTGCATGTTGGCAGTTCCCAGTTTCTGGAAGATTCCTGGCTGGATTTCCTGGATTTTTTGAAAGGAGAATCTGACTCAGAGACCATGCGGGAGCTTGCAGCCAGTGTCCGTTATCTTGTTGTTGCGGGGGACCTTGTTGATGGAATAGGGATCTATCCTGACCAGGAAATGGAACTTGACATTCTGGATGTCTATGATCAATATAAGAAAGCTGCCAAGTATTTCAGGGAAATTCCCGAGCACATTCGTGTAATAATAAGTCCGGGCAACCACGACGCCGTTCGCCAGGCCGAACCCCAGCCTGCTCTGCCGGAAAACATTCAGGCGGATTTCCCCCAGAATGTCATTTTCGTTGGTAATCCTGCTCTTGTAGAGCTTGATGGAGTACGGATTCTAATCTACCACGGCAGATCTATTGATGATCTTGTAGCAACTATCCCTGGTATCTCGTATCAGGAACCTGCAGGGGCAGTCCTTGAGATGCTGAAGCGCAGGCACCTTGCTCCAACCTACGGGAGCAGAGTTTCCATATCCCCTGAGAAAAAGGATTATTTTATAATTGATCCTGTGCCTGATATTATCCATACAGGCCACGTCCACACTCTGGGAATCCAGCGCTATAAAAATGTCCTTCTGGTCAATTCCGGAACCTGGCAAGACCAGACAGAGTTCCAGAAGCGTGTAAATCTGATTCCCGTAGCTGCCAGAGTCCCAATTGTGGATCTCGAGGACCTTGACGTAAAGATTCTTGCTTTCGACTGAATGTTATAAAAGCCCTCTCTAAAATTATTTTCCTATCCTTATATTATCCGATCCTTATATATACCACAAAGATTTAATATGTGGAAAATGCCGCTAGAAGAAAAAAAGGAAAATGCCAGGGAAGATACTCCAGAATTTCAGGAAGAAAATCGGGATGGAGAGTCAACTTTTCTTCCTTTTGACATCCCTGATTTTAAAACCCTCCTGAAAAAGCAAGGTTATGCTCTGGCAGGCCGCCACTCGGCTGTTAAGACTTGTCTCTGGCTCAGGCATGCTATGAATGATCAGGGCTTCTGCTATAAATCGAAGTTTTATGGAGTTCAGTCCCATCGCTGCCTTCAGATGACTCCAACGCTTATGTGTAACCAGCGCTGTCTTTTCTGCTGGCGCCCTACTGAGGTTTCAGTTCCTGCGCCCAAGGAGTGGGATTCGCCAGAGAAGATAGTGGAAGAAAGTATCGCCTGCCAGCGTAAACTAGTCACTGGCTTTGGAGGTTCTCCGAATGCGCTTAAGGAACGCTGGCTTGAGAGCAATGAGCCTAACAATGTTGCAATCTCCCTGTCCGGAGAACCGACTTTTTACCCTTATCTCCCAAAGCTTATTGAGGAGTACGAAAAAAGAGGTTTTACAACCTTCCTTGTTACAAACGGGACAAACCCAGATATGCTTGCAAAAATTTCCCCTTCCCAGCTCTACATGAGTCTCGATGCTCCGAATCTTGAAACGTACCTTAAGGTGTGCCAGCCCAGGTCGCCTGCCCTCTGGGAAAAGATCAATGAATCTCTGTCCCTTATGAAGCAGAAAAAATCAAGAACAGTCATCAGGACCACCCTAGTAAAAGATGAAAATATGTTTAACCCTGAGGCTTATGCCAGACTTATAGAAAAAGCCTCTCCTGATTTTGTGGAGATAAAAGCATACATGCATCTGGGATTCTCCAGGCTCCGGCTTGACCGTTCAGCAATGCCTACTCATGAAGAGGTTCTCAAATTCTCAAAGGAACTTGCAAAACACCTTGGATATGAAATCGCAGATGAATCTGAAATCAGCAGGGTAGTCCTGCTTTCAAAGGACGGGAAAAAGTCCCCTGCCAAAAGACTTCCCTACCCTAATTAATCCAGCCCTAGCTAATTTAACTTGGCTAACTTAACGTGGCTAACCTAACGTAGCTAACTTAACGTGGCTAACAATTTCCTTTTTTGGTTGCCGTAACTGGGGATTTGTGGCTAAACCTAACGTAGCTAACCTAACGTGGCTAACCTAACGTGGTTAACTAAGCCTTGACTCAATTAACCTAGTTAACCCAGCTCTGATTTACTCAGTTTCCCATCTTGATTGCTAACAAATTTATAAACAAGATATACGAAGATTATAAATAAGAAGCAGTAATAAAATAAAGGAGTGTTTTTATATATATATATGAATATATAAAATAAGTTAAGAGATAGAAACACATATAAACTCAGGTTTCAATAAAGATACAATTCCACTAGGATTAATTTAATTTAATTTTGAACTAATTAAATACAGTTTGAGTAATACTATGTCTCACATCTAGTGATATTAACAGAGCACGAAACAGAGCGGTTTATGCTAATAGAAAAGCCCGCTAATAAAGAAGTTAGCTTTTACCGGAATTTCAAATTTTTGGCTTTTCTCAAAGGCGTACTCTTACTCTCAGTTTTCCGTGTTCAGAGCGGTTTTTACATTCAGCTTTCGGTTGGGGCAGGAACTCGCTGTGTGATTTGTTGTTTTTGAATCCTCAGTTCAATCTTGTTAAGCTAACTGAAAAGCTAAACAAATGATAAACTAAATAATAAAATTTATTAAGATGCTACATATAAAAAGGCACTAAGATCTCACATTAAAAATTTCAAAAATGAAAAATCTAAAATCTGTTTCCAAATTCGATAGGCTCAGAAAGCTCAATAACTCTATCGAAGCCTTAAAACAAATTCAATGGCTCAAGTTAATTCTATTTGGATTCGGTTAAGGATTTTTGTTAACCCAAAATTGAATACTTATGTTCTATTTGCATATTGATTTCCAATTTTGTAGCTGACGAAAATTATGATAAAAATAACATGTTTGGAACAATTCATATCTTAATCGAATCCAAATGAAGTTAATTCTAGTTCAAGATGATTCGATAATTCAAGATAATTTAATGGATTCAACCTTAAATTTACCAAAAATATCAGAAATACCGGAAATATCAGAAATACCGGAAATATCAGAATTTGTTACTCTCTTTACGGGGAACTTTTAAGATGACAGAACAATCTGCACACGAAAAGTATGAATTTAAAAAGAAGCTTGAAAGCCTGAAGGATAAGAAGGGAAGAAGTACCGAATTAATTTCTCTTTATATTCCTGCTGACAAGCAAATTTTTGACGTTACAAACCAGTTGAAAGATGAGCACGGGCAAGCTGCAAACATCAAGTCCAAGCTCACCAGGACGAATGTACAGGGAGCCATTGAATCTCTTCTTTCAAGGCTCAAATATCTGGACAAGGTTCCTGAAAATGGAATCGTGTATTTCACAGGAGCTGTAGATATTGGAGCCAACAAGACCAGTATGGAGAGCGAGGTTATCATCCCTCCAGAACCTATAACTGTATATAAATATCATTGCGATTCCTCTTTCTATCTTGAACTTCTTGAGGATATGCTCAAGGATAAAGGAACTTTCGGGCTTTTGGTCCTTGACCGTAGGGAAGCTACAGTAGGACTTCTGGTAGGAAAACAGATCCAAGCTTTCCGCAACCTGACCTCGACTGTTCCTGGGAAACAGAGGAAAGGTGGTCAGAGTGCTCACCGTTTCCAGCAGCTGAGGCTGATTGCTATCCATGATTTCTATAAGAGGATAGGAGATGCTGCAAGTGAGATTTTCCTTGCCGTTGAGCCTAAGGATTTTAAAGGTATCCTGATAGGAGGCCCTTCCCCTACAAAAGAAGAGTTCCACGCAGGGGAGTTCCTGCACCATGAGCTTATGAAGAAAATTATTGGGCTCTTTGATATAGCCTACACGGACGAATCCGGGCTTTCGGAACTGGTGAATGCTGCCGGAGATAAACTTCAGGATCTTGAGCTTATGGGACAGAAGAATGCTGTCAGGGCTTTCTTTAAGGAGTTAATTGCCGACTCAGGCAAAGTAGCCTATGGAGAAAACCAGGTCCGAGCAAATCTTGAGATCAATGCTGTGGATATGCTCCTGCTTTCCGAAGACCTGCGGGCTGAAAGAGTGACCACTAAATGCAGCGTTTGCGGGTATGAGAAAAAGTGGACTCGGCGCTGGAAGCCAGGAGAACCTGCCCCTACAGCCGGAAACTGTCCGGACTGTGGAGCTACCCTTGAAGTCACGGATGTTACCGATGTCGTGGACGAGCTCTCAGCACTTGCTGATAATAGCAATGCAAAAGTTGTTTTCGTATCTACGGATTTTGACGAAGGCTCGCAACTTATGACTGCCTTTGGAGGCATTGCTGCAATTCTCAGGTACAGTACTGGAATCTGATCTTATCCGACTCCTATCAAATACTTTTATCCAATACTTTTTTATCCAATACTTTTTAATTAAACTGTCCTTAGATCACTGGATCAAAATTAGTAAATCAAAATTATCACATTGCTTTCATAGTTTTACAGGTGATTCCCTTGTTCCTGGAATTCAAAGCTCAGGCTATATCAGTCTTAAAAGACGCTATTCAAAAGGTCGGACTTGAAATCGAAGATTCCGAACTTTATCTCGAAGCCTCTTCTCATGCTGACCTTGCGAGCAGGTCCGCCTTCAGGCTAGCAAGTCTGTACAGGCAAAACCCAAAAGAACTTGCAACTCGTATCGTTTCTGCAATCAAAATTCCGGATGGTTCATATATAGGAGAGGTAAGCGCCTCTGGTCCATACATTAACTTCCATGCAAGTAGGCACTATCTAAATAGGACAGTTGCTGCAGTCTTAGAGGAAAAGGAGAAATTTGGCTGCGGAGCCCCGAAAAATAAAATATTACTTGAGCACACCTCAGCAAATCCAAACGGTCCTCTGCATGTAGGTCACATTCGAAATTCCATTATTGGAGATACTCTTGCCCGCATGCTCAGGCGAGCTGGATACGATGTGGAAGTACAGTATTATGTCAACGACATGGGCCGCCAGATTGCAGTAGTTTCCTGGGCATGCGAGCGCTTCGAGCTTGACCTCTCTAAAAAATCCGACTCTGCCATTGCTAATGTGTATATAAAAGCCAATGCTGAGCTGGATAAAAATCCGGATTACGTAAAGGAAATTGATGCCATTATGGAAAAGGTAGAAACTGGAGATGTCAGTACGATTGACAGCTTTGATAAGGCAGTTTCCCTGGCGATTTCCGGAATTAAGGAGACGCTGCTTCGCTTGAATGTTGTCCACGACAGTTTTGTTAATGAGTCAAGTTTCCTTAAATCTGGAGCTGTACACGATGTTGTCGAAAAGATCAAGGCAACCGGAAGGACAAAAACCGATAAAGGAGCTCTTGTGGTAGACCTTTCGGATTACGGATTTGAAAAGACCCTTGTTATCCAGCGCTCAAATGGTACCTCTCTTTATACGACTCGAGATCTTGCCTACCATGAATGGAAAGCCGGACAGGCAGACCGCATAATTGATGTCCTCGGAGCTGACCACAAGTTGATTTCAGGCCAGCTCAAGGCTACCTTAAATGCAATCGGAGTAAAAGAACCAGAAATCGTTATCTTCGAGTTTGTTTCCCTTCCTGAAGGTTCAATGAGCACCCGCCGCGGGCAGTTCATAAGTGCAGATGAACTCTTTGACAGAGTTACGGAATCTGCTCTCGAACAGGTCGATGCCCGCCGGCCTGAGACTTCTCACGAGTTCAAAAAACAGGTTGCGGAAATGGTAGGAATAGGTGCGGTGAGATATGATATAGTAAGAGTCTCCCCTGAAAAGTCCACGGTTTTCAACTGGAAAGAAGCTCTGGACTTTGAGAAGCAGGGCGCTCCTTATATCCAGTACTCCCATGCCCGTGCCTGCAGTATCCTTGAGAAAGCAAAAGAGGAAGCAGCCTGGGAACCCTCAACGGAAATCGAGCCTTCTCTCCTTGTTGAGGACACAGAAATCGATCTTATCAAGAAGATGGCAATGTTTGACAACATAATCGACATTGGCGCCCGTGAACTCAAACCCCACGTCCTTGCCATCTACGCCCGCGAACTCGCTGATGCCTTTAACCAGTTCTACCGCTTCGTACCTGTGATTGCTGCCGAGGACGAAAAAGTCAGGGCTGCAAGACTGGCTCTTGTGGACTGCGCAAGGATTGTTCTTGCTAACTCTCTTGATACGCTTGGAATCGCAGCTCCGGAATCAATGTGAAAACGATAAAAAGGAAAAATAGTAAAGAAGAAAAAGGAAAAAGATAACGGTTTCACCACCGAAGGTACCTAAAGGTATTGAGCCTTCTGGAAAATATAAGGGACCGAATTCTGCAGAAGAATACTTCCCTCTATCAGGACACAATGTTAGGACACAATGTTCGTGCTCCAGCAGGAGCTCACCGAGCCTAGGGTATATTATTCGATCATAAATTCCATTGCAAAAGGAAATACCAGGTTGGAGAAATAATGAACGAGACAGGGCTTGAAAGGGGGCAAGATTACGAAGTATCTAAGCGTCTTAAGAGAACTCCACATTATCGAGAGGCATGTTCCTGTCACTGAAAATAGTCCGGAGAGTTCAAAAAGGGGATTTACCTCCTTAAAGACAATTATTTCAAATTCTGGTTCCGCTTTGTCTTTGAAAATACCGAATATATCGAGCAGGGCAATAAGATAAGATAAGCCCTATTTTGAACAATTTTGCAGGCTTTGCTTACGAAGAAATAGCTCTTGAATATCCGAAAGCCAGCTCCGAGTTATACCTGAAAGTCAGCC
>DADO01000078.1:8840-14379 GCA_002509325.1 Methanosarcina sp. UBA402
GTTATACCTGAAAGTCAGCCCCGAATTATACCTGAAAGCCAGCCCCGAGTTTTCAGATTATATTTTTGGGCGCTGGTGGAATAAAGAAGAAGAAATCGATGTGCTTGGATTGGATAGCAGCTAGAACAAGATTATTTTTGGCGAGGTCAAGTGGAAAAACCTCACTGAAAAGGAAGCGAGGCAGATTCTGCGCAGGCTTGTGGAAAAGTCCGTGGGTGTAAAGTGGGGAAAGGACCTTAAAGCAGGAGAAAGCGAGAAAAATCGGGTTAGAATAGTTCGGAAAAAAAGTACATGCTGGTTGGGAAAACTGCAGGATGAAAAAAGACTGCTTGAAGATGGATACCTGGCGCTGGAACTGGAAGACCTGGTTAAAAGCTAAGGCCGCTTCAAAGGAAATTTTATCAGTTATCCTTAGCATTTACCCTGTCTTCGATACTTTAAACGGCTCCTGATGCTTTAAAGAGGCCTTTTTACCGGAGAAACAGCTGACTTAAGAACCAGCTGACTTCGAGATGAATAAGTTTCTCCCTCGATGCCTGCCAGGTATTCCAGAGAACTTACTCCGTTCACTGATAGAGGGAGCTTTTCTTCGTTTCTGTACTCTATTATTGCGTTTAGCAGTGGATATTTCTCAATGCTTTCATTGTCATACCTGGAAACTTTAATTAGAAGTCTCGAGATAAGGGGGTTTTTAAAATATCTTCCCCATATAGGATTATTAAATTTTTCATCATAGTAGCTGTGAAGGAATGTCCTGTAATGAAGGATTTTTTCATGTTTTGAGCGATTTTCCAGGGTCTTTAGGTTCAGGAAATCTGTGGTACAATCGATTTTTTTAAGCATCTCCAGATTTCCTGAAAACAGGCGCTCCCTGGCATATTTCTTGTACAGGTTCTGGTTTATCCTGTATTCTATTGGAACTCTCAAAAAGAAATTAATCAATTCGGAATCCCATAACGGAATTCTCCACTCATATCCGAAAAACTCGTAAACTCTGACTGAGTTGATAATAAACTTTGCCTGCATTTCATTAAATTCAAAGTATTCTATTGCGCTTGCAAGGGTTGCATTGTCTTTGATTTCCAGTCCTGGTGTTGATTTGTTTATCCTCTGCTTGAATATATTTTCAAGCTCCTGCCCATAAGGCCATTTCCAGAGACTATAGTATCGTTTCAGAGAAAATGTCAGATAGGTTTCCAGATCAAAATCCGCTGAATTATCAAGGCAATATTCAGGAATACTTTTGCCTGTAAGCATATCTCCGCTATGCCCTGGGACGAATACTGAATTTTCCGGAATTTTTCCCTGGATCTTCAATTCTTTTACAGTCGGGAAATCCTGCATATGTGGGAGAGATGTCAGGTTTCCAGACCATATCCGGAATAATTCGGCTTCTTTTGAATTATAACTCTCATGCCACTTTTTTGCTGTGGATTCTACGAAAACCCACTCATAACCCAGAGCTTCTGTCACACGTTTGCTTATCTCGGACTCTCGGCTGCCTTTCCTCCCATAACTCACACATATGACATCATTGACTCCAAGCCTTTTTAGCATTGCAGCAACGGTGCGAGAATCGAGCCCACCGCTTAAAGACACTACCAGCCTCTTCCCCTGCTTGCTGGTGCTCTCGATAAGCCTTGAGAAGGCATTCACAAGGGCCTGGTCAAGCAGCTCAAACAGCCTGCTTTCAGGCAGTTCGTAGTAATCGCCATGCAAATATCTGAAATAGCAGCAGGACTCCAGCCTCTTTTCATTTTTCTGATAAATTAAAAACTCCCCGTTTCTTACCTGCTTTATATCATCAAAGAGCGTCTCATTACCTGTTACATATCCTGTAACCATGAACTCTGCTGCCTTTTCCTCATTCAGGTGCTGATTAATCAGGCGCTGATTTACTTCATCCTTTAGATAGTAGGCACTGTCTGACACAATAAAATTGTTCATCGTATTTATATAAAACAAAGGAATGCTTCTTATTTTATCAACAGCGCAGAATATAGTATTTTCAGTCTCGATAACAAGTGCAAAAACTCCATTTAATTTCCCGAGAAAATCTCCTATGTTTTTTCCATCACCATGCTCATTTTCATTACCATGCTCTTCTTTACAGATTAAAGGTAATATTAGCTCAGCAAGTTTTTTCAGGCTCAGGAGTTTATTCTCAAAAAAAATATTCCCTTTTAAATAACATCTGGCTCCCTTAAGTTTTACTTCCTCCCAGAGATAATATTCATTTAGTAATTTTATTTCACTTTTCACAATTCAGACCCCCAAAATTGAACATTAATTGAACATTAATTGAACATTAATTGAGCATTAATTGAACATTAATTGAACATTAATTGAACATTAATTGAATATTAATTGAATATTAATTGAATATTAATGGAACGTTAATTGAATATTAATGGAACGTTAATTGAATATTAATGGAACGTTAATTGAATATTAATGGAACTTTTGCAGAATGTAATCCAAAACATTTTTTCTGGACAGTTTTTCAGAAACGACCTCAAGAATCATGGTTGAACAATTATTTTTCAATAATTATTATTTTTCAATAGTGTTGCGTGACCCTCAAGAACAACAAACCCCCCATTTTAGATCCTTTAAGATCATTTCCAGCTATTTACCCCCAATTAACCCTTGTTTATTTTCCTTTAATTGCTGCTTTTCCCAGGGTGAAAATTTCAGGGCATAAGCTCCTAAAACTCCCCTTCATTATATGCTCTTCAATACCTTAAATTTCTTTTTATATTTATGTAGTATAATAATTTACACTAAACTGATTTAAAAAGTATAAATAACCATTTTAAAAATGTAAGTAACATGCAAGTATCCATTATTTTTAATCTACTATCTGGAGTACTTTCCATACTTATAGAGTAATATTTCAGTTCTTATCAGAATAATTCCAATAATTATAATACTTGATACTGTCTTACATAACAGGTATGCAGGACATCATTTTTATCGATGGAGGCAGCCTTCCCACACCTGAGGGTCTAACAAGAGAATGGGTAAAGGCTGCAGCTGAAAATCGGGACGAAGACGATAAACTTTATTCTATGGTAAGGGAGGCTTTTCGGAGGAAAATCGATGTAGGAGTACACGTACCCACCTATCCCCAGTTTAGAGATATGATAAGGCAGTTTCTAGACATCATCAAAGATGAAAAGAACTGTTATGAGCCTTACGTACTGAAAGAGGAAAATGCAAAGATCCTTGAACTGGAGATAATTGACGAGGTTGCAAAACAGTACAGGGAAGAAACAGGAGAAATGCTTGAAGTCAGGGTTTGTGTTGCAGGCCCAACCGATTTGTACCTTCAGGCCTTCGGGGCTACAAAATACGTGGATGCATATCATGTTCTTGCATTGGATATTGAGAATTTCATAAAACAGGCATTTAAATCGGCGAAAAATTTTAAAATAAAGATTATAGCCCTCGATGAACCCAGCCTCGGAATGAATGACAGAATTGAGTTCTCTGACGCTGATATTATCTCTGCTCTTACTCTTACTTCCGCCTATGCCCGAAAACAGGGAGCTGATGTGGAAATTCACCTGCACTCCCCACTAAAATACAAACTTGTTTGTGAGACTCCCATTAATGTTATAGGTTTTGAATACGCGGCTACTCCTTCCTACTTGAACCTTCTTGATAAAAAAGTGCTTGAGGAATCAAATACCTACATCAGGCTCGGAGTCTCGAGAACTGATATTTCCAGCCTTGTAGGCTTTGTCAATGAAACGTATGAGGTCAATGCCTGGAAGGAAAAAGAGTATATGCAGAAAATCGTTACTGACCTGGAGACTCCGAAAATCGTAAAAAAGAGGCTTGAAACCGCTTATTCTGTGCTCGGGGACCGGATAAAGTATGCAAGTCCGGATTGTGGGCTGGCTTTCTGGCCGGATCAGGAGCTTGCTTTCAAACTGCTTGAGAATACCGCAAAAGGTATCAATGAATTTAATGCAGAAAAAATTTAATGCAGAAAAGAAGACAGAAAATTAAACCTTTCACTATCTTTTTATATTTTTTCTGTCTTTCCAATAACGATAAATCCTCGCAGGTCTACTAAGAAGGTATGGAAGAAATCATCTTTGACGATATTGGAAGTTATCCCCTTCCTGAAGGAGTAAGCAAGGAATGGGTCCAGAACGCCTTTAAAACGAGAGCAGAAGATGAGAAACTCTTTACGGTAATTAATGATGCCTTTCAACAGAAAATAGATGCAGGTGTGGATGTTCCTACCTATCCCCAGTATCAGGACATGAATGAGCAGTTCCTGAAGGTCATTCGGGATTCCAGTTGCTGTGACAACCCATTTGAGGTTAAACTTGAGTGTGCCAGGATTGAGGAGCTCGAAGCTATAGAGAAGGTTGCAAAAGCCTATAAGGAAAAGTTTGGGGAGAAGCTCAAGGTCCGAATCTGTGTAACCGGTCCCACCGAACTTTATTTAAAGGAGTTTGGAGGCACCCAATATACGGATATCTATTCTCTTTTTGCAAAAAGCGTAAACAATTTCATCAGAAACTCCATGAGATCTGCAAAAAATTTCAAGATCGCAACGGTTTCTATTGATGAGCCAAGCATCGGGCTCAATCCTGAGATTACTTTTGATGAAAACGATATTATTTCATCCCTTACAAACGCATCAAAAGCGGCCAGTAAGTGGGGAGCTGATGTAGAGATGCATCTCCACTCCCCTCTCTACTATAATCTTGCCTGTGAAGTTCCGACAATAAATGTTATAGGAGTTGAATCCGCAGGCACACCTTCTTACTTGGAACTGATAGACAAGAAAGTATTGGAAGATACGGATTCTTTCCTGAGACTTGGGATCGCAAGAACCGATATCTACACCCTGGCAGGAATCCTTAACGAAAAGTACTGTACTAATGTCTGGAAAGAAAAGCAATATCTTCCGGAAATTGTGAGTGAACTTGAGACCTCGACTACTATAACAAAGAGACTTAGACTTTATTACAGACGCTTTGGCAACCTGATAAAATATGTAGGTCCTGACTGTGGACTGGGCTCCTGGCCTAACCAGAGAATAGCTTTCATCCTGCTTTCCAATGTAGCTCAGGGTATAAGGGATTTCAGAGAATCTCTCTGACCTTTAACTCTTTGACCCTTAACTCTTTAATTAGCTTTATATGAAATCTATATCGAGATCTACATTGAAATCTATAAATTGTAAATGTCCATAGTCCGAAATATCAGGCTTTATTATATCAGGCTTTATTTTTCTTCCATTGGAAACTATACAAAAATATCTGATTTCTAAAAATGGCCGATAGATGTCAAAGCACAGTGGAAACAAAGGGGTTATTTTATAGTTGAACTGACCCCAAAACTTAAATTGCTTATTAAATATTATATTCTAAATAATTAATCGAGTTTCTGATCATGAAAACAGAAGTATCCAAATAATGAGTCTGTCCCAAAACTCGAGATTGCATCTCTAAATTTTCGAATTCCAAATGACCAATTGAGTTTCCGACCATGAAAATGATTCTGAGACTTTTAT
>DADO01000078.1:14588-14825 GCA_002509325.1 Methanosarcina sp. UBA402
TTTTATTTATCACAAGGAAAATATTATCCTGTGCAGGATTAGCAAAGAATAAAGCTGTCCATTTCAACAGATCAAATTTTTAATCCAGCAGCTTATTCTACAGGTTTATTCCTTAACTTTATCTTATATTCCTTAATCTTATCTTGTTAAAACATCAGTAACAAATTTGGAAATGGCTAATTGTTAAAGATCTTATAATACATAAAATATCAGAATAGGTGCAGCTCTAATGCCAAA
>DADO01000084.1:0-10451 GCA_002509325.1 Methanosarcina sp. UBA402
AAAATTAGTGAACTACTGAAGTTAATTCTCGGTTTCCTCGTTTTCGTTGGAATCAATATCAACAGACATGTTTTGATAGGCTGAATAGTTACTGTATTTTTTAGGTTTACATATGACCAATTATTGATCTCTCATACTATAATTTAGTGAAAAAAAATAGTTCTGTGCTTATATATGTCGCAGGAGTTAAACCTCAGGTTAACCAACTTTAAAACAGACATCAAATTAGCTAATGATCTAAAACAGTGTCGGGTAAAATATTCTAATTTCTAACATCGACGTTGAATAAGAAAGTACGATTACTCGCTCTCCCTCTTCTAAGAACCGTACGTGAAAATTTCCCTTCATACGGCTCAAGCATTCTATAACCCTTTCTGTATCAGGCAGCAGTCTTTTTTTTTCAAATGGAGTAACCCTTCCGACAACAAAGTTTGTTTTGACGTTCGTTGAAGTAATCCATATTAAGAAACGGGTTCATTTGCAGTTTTAAAGGAATATGTCTGTATATCCTGGTTTTAGATAATAGCACTAACTCATTAACCTCTGTTCTGAAATTCCACCTTCTGGAAGTGCTTCTTTTCCAGTATTTGTTGACAATCCAATCTTTAGGTTTGTCTGGATGCCTTCTTTTAGCCCATTTCCATAACAGTTCCCAGATTCTATGGTCAAGTGTCTGGAAGATATCCGAGGAGACCACTGAATTGTGATAATTGGTCCAGCTTCTTATTATGGGATTTAATTTGGCAATTAATACTTCCTGAGACCACGCAGCTCCTGCTGTTATGGTTTGACTGATAGTTTCTGTGAATCCTTTTATGGATTTTTTGGAAGGTTTAATCAGAAGCTTACCTTTATGCTTGCGCAAATTCCAGCCGAGGAAATCAAAGCCTTCATTAATGTTTGTGATCAGAGTTTTATCATCGGAGAGTTCAAGACCTCGTTCATTGAGAAAAGCAGTAATTACGCCCCTAATTTCTCTAGCAGTTTCTTCTGAATTAGCAGTAACTATAAAATCATCAGCATACCTGATGAAGTTGACCTTTTTGGAATGTTTTCCTGTTTTAGGATACTTAGCCATGAGTAACTTCTCGATACCGTCCAATGTCATATTGGCCAGAAGGGGAGAGATAATCCCACCTTGTGGCGTTCCTGCTTTCGTCGGATTCAGATGACGTTTATATATAAAATCTGCTTTAAGAAATTGAGTTAGTATTGGCTTTTCCATAGGAACGTTAGTCAGCAACCACTGATGATTTATATTATCGAAACATCCTTTAATCCTTTAATGTCACTTTCTAAGATCCATTAGGCTGAATTCTTCTTGCTCAGGCATAGAAAGATTTGTTGACTTGCATCTTTGGTGCTTCGATGCTTTCTAAAGCCAAAGGACCTGATGTCAGACATAGTTTCAGCTATTGGTTCAAGAGCTAATGCGTACAGAGACTGGATAGCTCTGTCATACATTGTAGCCTACATTCGACAGGTGCGACATTCTAACATATAAATATTCTGAATTGTTATTTTTTGTAAGTTAAGTTAGAAATCAGTGTCATGCGAAATACGTATTTAATCCGCTTTGCAATATTTCTCAATTATTGGAACTATTATATATTAATAATATTATGGTCAACATTCGGTAAAATTTAATTTAAATTGAATTTCAACAGTTTTGAAAAAACGATATTAATAGAAAAATTGAATGGATTTTTATGTCGACCTGCCGAAAGCAAGATAAAATTAATGATATTAATCTATATGTTTACCTGCCTAAGGCAGGTTTAAGCTCTACATGAAAAAAATTAAAGAAAAGGATGAAGAAGCAAAGGACTGAACATGAACAAAAAAACTAATACATTAAGTTGAAAGATCAAAAATAAAAAGAGAAAGAGGCGCTCATTATTTTGCGCCGCTTTTCAAACACTAATTTTAAAACTTCTTTTTCCTGAATCCCATATAAATTCCTCCCACTGCTGCTACCACGAAGAGAATACCGATAATATCAGCTCCAGAGAAGGAAGTACCTCCACTTTCTTTTTCTTCGACAGGACATTTCTGCATCTCATAGCCTTCAACATAGTCGGAATCAGAAGTCTGAGAAGCCTGCCGGGCTTCAGGAGCAGGTTCTGGAGAATCCATACCATACCCTGCATCTGAATCCTTAACGGTCTGATTATGAGTCGATTCCCTGGTACTTCCTGTCTGCTTGTTGACTGTACTATCTTTTGAAACCACAGTAGCACTTCCAGTACTGTGGCTTCTGTGGCTTCTGTGACTGCTGCTACTGCTGCTACTGCTGTTACTGCTGCTACTGCTGCTACTGCTCTCGCTGGGTTGCTGGGAAGATTCCTTTGCTTCCTGCATCAATCTCTTATATTCGTCTGCAGTTGCCTGATCAACAACACCAGGAACGGACATTACACCCTGGACATATTCATCAAGCATGGCATTCCCACAGGTGTGGTGGCAGCAGGTAACGCCGCTTTCGACTACAGATTCCGCATATTCTTTTACAAGATTTTGTGTAACCTCATCAGAAGCATCCCAGTAGTCCTTTCGAATAGTTTCCAGCATACGGGAAGTCATTGACTGATACTGGTATGGATTATCCGTTTTCAGGAACTCGTCCACGCCAAGGTTGTACTTGTCATTAACGTAGATGTTGTAGATCTCATTCCAGTCAGAATCAGTGACCAGGTCCGGGTTCGTAACATCCCATCCCCAGATATACTCTGTGAATTTCATCATCTGACGGGCGCCTGCATAATCAGCTTCCATCATTCCGTTTATCCATTTTGGATTGTAGTAACGTGCACGCAGCTCGGTCCTCAATGCATCTTTCAATGATATGACGTTTAGATTATCCACATTTTCCAGACTAGCTATATACATTTCAGGAGTTTCTCCCGTCAATGCCCTTACAGTAAGTCCGATACCACCCAGATAACCGTAATAATCGTCACCGTCAATGATACCGAACAGGTTTGTAGAGTCACTATGTACAGCTGCATCTATATCCGGAATGTTCATTCTAAGCAGGTCTTCATGATTCTCACCCCAGAGACCATTTCCACTAAGATCCTGCCCGTATACATACGAGGTTTTTGAGATGAACAGATCAGCAAGTTTTGTTTCATTTTCCCACGAATCACTTGCAGCTATTGCATCGGGCATCCCGTTTCCATAATCTCCTATTGCCTCACTGAATATCCTGCACCTTGAGAGGTATTCTGCAGTGGTGTTATTGTAACCGCTTGCAAGAAGTTCATCCTCCATCTTCAGAGAATTCCATCTTACATAGTTAGTCTCGTTGGTTTCATTCAGTTCTGCAACTGTTCGGAGTGCGGTGTCGATCAGTTCAAGTTGATATGGGAAAGTATCCCTGTACATTCCGGAAGACTGGATGAGCACATCAATCCTTGGATGGTTCATTTCTTCAAGTGGAATTACAGTAAACCCGGTGAGCACTCCATTGTTTCTTACAGGACTTACACCAAGCAAGGCATAGATCTGGGCTTCCATAAGTCCATGATGGCGCATTGTTTCCATGGCCCAGAGGGTATACGAAACTTTTTCCGGATATGTGCCATTATGGCTGTCGTAATAATCCTTTACCAGCTGGTCTGCGAGTATTGTACCCATTGCGGTGGTTTCCTCATCAGGGAACTTTCTTTGATCAAAACTATAGAAGTTCCTGCCGGTTGGTAGTGCTTCCGGATTACGTATAGGATCGTTGCCTGGACCTGGCTCGATATACTCTGCATCAAGTGCACGCAGTGTCTGGTTAATCTCAAGTGTTGACTGGTTCAGTTTGTCAGCATACTCCATGCCCAGATTAAGATCCTCTGCAATGGTATCATTTGTCAGGCCAAGAACCTCAAGCTGGGCAGTGGACACGTTTGTTTCGTTGAGCAAGGTGGCATTCAGAAGATCCATTGCAAGGGCATCAGCCACACTTTCCCAGTCTTCCTCAATACTGCTGTTCTTTGGCATGATATTATAGATATGGTCTACAAAATGGCTGCGAAGCAGTGATTTGACCATCCACACCAATTTTTCATTTTCTGGCGCAACACCAAGGGTATGAACTCCATAGGGCATCAATGTAGACTTTAGTTGATCCAGATAATCATGGACAGTATTACTTACGAAACCTCCAAACTCGTCTTCTGACATCGTTCTGAGTTCATCTGGAGTTACTCCAAGGTCATTTTCCATTGAAAGATTTGTGTAAAGCTCTATGGTACTGTTGCGATAGAATGCCATCATAGCAGTGTCATTTTCACTTACAGATGTCTGGTAGTTGTTAATTTTTTCATCCATTGTGGCAAGGTCGCCATAAATTCCAGCCGTTACTATAGGCGGTGTAAGGTGGTCTATGATCACCGCATTACCGCGACGTTTGGCCTGAGTGCCCTCTCCCACGTTATCCATTATGTATGGATAGATAACAGGAGTGTCATCTACCATCAGCGCCGGGTAGTCATATCTGGAAATGCCAAGTTCCTTTCCTGCTAACCATTCCTGAGATCCGTGTGTACCGAAGTGGATAATTGCATCGGCATCATACACTTTGTTTATCCAGAAATATGTTGCAAGGTACTGGTGTGTGGGTGGGATCGAAGTGTTATGGTATATCAGAGAATCGTCGGAAAGTCCAGCTTTGGATGGCTGTGGAATGAAATTGACATTCCCAAGCTGCACCGTTGGGATAACGAAGTATTTTCCACTTTCGTTCTCATTAATCATGATATTGCCGGGTGCTTCTCCCCATGTTCCTTCAATACCCGTGCGCACACTTTCAGGTAGGGTATTATACCACTCAAGATACTCATTCACCGGCAAGAGAGTAACATTTCCTGAATTTACAACTTTCTCTAGTTCTCCAGGTGACCATGCGCCAACGTTCCTGCTTTCGATGAACAGGTCCATGAACTCACTGCCATTGGGGATAGTCTCATTTCCTACATAATAGCCCTCTGCACGCATCTGTTCAAGTAGTAGCGTGAAACTTGACCCGATATCAAGGTAGCTGGCCCCGATGTCGTTTTTGCCCCCTTCATGATTCCAGTACAGAATACTGACCTTCTTGTCGGCGTTATTGGTCCTTCCAAGCTCCGCCCAGGCAATGGCCCTGTTGCACAGCCAGTCCACCTGGTCCAGATGTGGTGAATAATAGTACTGTTGTGTTTCAGGATCCTGAACGTATCCAGCCACCCAGATATAATCTGTACATCCATCAATCTCAGGCTGGATCACTGAAGATGGGGCCATGATGAGTCCCAGGCCGCGTTCACTTTCATTGAACTGGTCTGGTGATTGGGATGCATCTTCAACTGATTTAAGTACCGGAGCATTGTACTTCTTCAGGTATTCCACGCCCTTTTCCTGGTCTTCATAATTCAGCGTGAAGCCTTTTAAGGAAATTATACAATCGACAAGCACTGTCCCATTATTGGTGAAATAATCCACATCTTCTGCAGCGACCTTATAAGTCGAACAGATTACATTGTAACCTTTGGACTCAAGGTTCCTTATTATGGCATCCTCTGCAGAGAGGGAGATACGTTCTTTTGGAATATTATGAGTTATGATTAAGCCTATTGTGGGTGCAGAGGCATTATAACCATTATCTGCATACCATTCGAGATATCCGGTGCTGTTTTCAAAAATCCTTGGGAAAGCATCCGGATGGTAGATCCCATGGTTAGGAATCGAAGGAGCTACAGCAGGGGAATGCTCTATGTATATGTTTTTGAATACTGCTCCAATCGAGCGGACAAAATTCTCCATATTGATATAACCATCTCTGTAGATGTAACTCTTGATCGGACTGTATGGCAGATCATCCATGTTTACTGTGGCTAATCCATAAACATCGCTGGTCGCAACAAGTCCTATCTGGGTTCCATTTGCCCTGGCACTGAGAAGTAAATCCTTGAACTCCGGCAGATCGTTGTAGCCGATCATGTACAGTATGATAACATCCTGCTGGGGAAGACTGGATAGGTTTGCAGCTATTTCTTTGCCGCCCATGCCGTAAATCACATTGACATTAAACAAATCAGTGATAATGCTTCTCTCCGAAAGGACATTATTTAGATAAAAGATGTTGGTATGTGAATTCGTGATGTACGTTATATTGGTTTTAAGCCGCAGGATTTCAGGTTGTGCAATAGTTTCTCCTTCCCAAACACCTGAGAACTTCTGCCCCATTAATTTAAGCATGTTCTCCATATTTGTTTCGCCGCCCTGCACCCAGTATCTTTCGATGTCAGTGTAGTTATCAGAATACAGGTCAACGTTAGGGAAGGTAATGTTAGACGAAAGGTTGTAACCTATAACCATGGAGCCGCTTTCTTTGGTAGAATTTATGCCCGTTGCCCAGGCATTTACTGCAGATTCATCCTGCGATTCGATAAAGACCATTGAATATTTAGAGAAATCAAAACCTTCCGGAACGGCATCGTTCATTGAGAAAATAGTTACATTCAATTCAGATGAAATGTCGGAATTTGATGCAGCATTTCTAAGTGCAGGCTCATTGACTTCCGAACCGAGAATAAATAGGAACTCATTGCCCAGGTTCATATTTGTGCGATTAGAGTCATTGGTTGAATCATTGGTTGAATCAGTAGTAGAATTAGTAGTAGAACCAGTGGTTGAATCAGTAGTAGAACCAGTGGTTGAATCAGTGGTATTCTCCAGAGAAGACTCATTGCCTGAGCTTTCATTAGTGTTATTTGAATCCGCACTGGTCTCCGAGAGCCCTCCGTATTCTGTTGCAAGATAGATCAATAGATCTTCCGCATTCTTGAGCCCGTTTCCTTCAGTGCCCATGTTATTGTAATAGTTGCTTATGGAATCGCTAACAGAACCATTAGAATCATAAGCAAAATAAGAAGGGGTATCTGCGGATTGAATTGCCAGAAGTGAAACCCCACTTTCTGAAGCCGCTTTGAAACTTTCATCCATTGATTCATATACAGATTTACCAAGCATCTGGCAGAAGATTACATCCTGTGTCTTGAGGAATCCACTCTTCCCTGCTGCAAGCAACTCGTCGCTTGCCCCATATGTAGTAGAATTATATGCAGGGATATAGGTGTACTCTATGGATTTGCTATATTGATTTGTCTTGCTGGCTAACTCCAGAGCATCACTTGGAGAATATGCAATATAAGTTATGTTTATCTTATTTTCGTCTGCCGATACAGGTGCTGAAAATAATAAAAACAGGATCAGCACATAAAATAATTTTTTCCCATATTCACGTTTCTTTTTCATACCTACAACTCACTAAATATCACACTAAATATGCTATTTTTCTTCAAATTGAAGAACGGAAAACGGGGGAATTTTGGTATTTATAGAGTTTAACTAAAAATATATTTAAGTGGAAACAACTAAACTTGCGTTGGTTGTTGAAAAAAATTAGTCTGAAGTAGACGTAGTTGAACTGGATGTACTATTATCTTCGGCATCCTCAGGTACGTAGATTACCCTTCCATCGGCAAGCCTGTAAGCTGTTCCAAGGGCTTCTCCTGTTCCCCCTCCAATACTATCAGTCATGTTCAGAACTTCAATGGGTTTCCCTTCTTCTTTGATGATCATCTTCATATCCTGAGCTCCCGGATTTTTAACAATCGTAAAATCTTCTTTAGAGCTCAGAAGTTCAGGAAGTTGATATGACATAACAAGTGCAACCAGCAGAGCCACAGAAAAGACCATTGCGACATCAAAAACATTGGCAACAGTGGCCATGGGATTTTGCTCATCCTCGTCTTTTAAAAGTCCTGTCCGCCTGAATCTTCTGGATTTTCGCATGTTTTCTTCCTCCTTATTAAAAGATACCAGGCTTCAGTTGTTGTCCTCAATTGTATCCAGGATGTAATCGATATCCGACATGTCTTCCCAGTACCAGCGCCTTCGGACCTGTGTAAGCACATAGCCTATTCCGGCTGCAAAAAGCCCTACAACGGTTGTTGCAAAGGCGATCATGAGGTTTTGTGCAAGGGTTTCGAGATCCCCTTTTGAAAGCCCTATCAGAGCAGGACCTAATGGGATAAGAGTCCCCATAAGCCCAAGCATGGGGCCAACAGTTGAGATTATCTTTGTATGCTCAAGTCGCTTTGCCATCTTGATCTCATATTCCTGCGAAAGCCTCTCAATTGCAGGGAGGTGCCGTTCTTCCAGATATTTTGCAGCATCTCTTGCAAAGGAAGTGACCATGTAATTTTGTTTTATGCCCTCAAGGGACCTGGATGCTTCCGAAAAATCCGAATTCTGAAGATCACGCTCAATTTTTTTGCAACTCGTTTCCAGATTATTCCAGTCCCTGTGCCTCTTTGTATATTCGGAGAGGAATTCTCCCAGTTGAATCAGGGACATAAATACCAGGAGAGTGAGGAGCAGCATTACAGGGATCAGCAAAGCAGTTGAGAAAACATTCATCATGTCAGATAATAAATTCATCATGCTCACAGGTCATGCCTCCTTATGCGCTCCAGGAAGAAACCTGCAAGGACAATGACCCCAAAAGCCATAAGAGGAACGAGTCCGGTCTCTTCTCCTCCGGTTGAAACGAGGTTCATCTTTTTTGTTTGTATATAAGCTGGAATTAGCAGAGCCCCTAAAAGATAATAAATCCCAATCAGCATCATGGCACTTCCCATAGTTTCAGGGGTTTTTCCAAGCTTGATCTTCCCAAACCTGAAAAGGAAAGAAGAGGCTACTACTGCTATAAAAAAAGCAATCCCAACAAGAAGCCCTATTTTTATCCCGGAAAGGTTGAGGCTTCTTGAAAGTAACATGCAGGAAGTTGCGAGGGCTGCCAGACAGACCGGACAGGGCATGGATATAGCCAGGAAAGTTTGTCTGGATACATCCTTTCCCTCATTCCACTTTTTCTGGGTGTAAACCCCACTCACTATAAGGAGAAGGGAAACAAGTACGTGAATTCCCATACCCATTGAAAAAAAACTCTCAAAAGCATCCAGGCTTATGCGGTCAGTAAAGATTCCGAATAAAAGAGCCAGAAAAAAGTAACTGCCACCAATTGCCAGAATTTCTTTTGTAGTGATGTTTGAAAATCCACAACCTATTCCAGTTTTAATTCCGAAGACAAGAATACCTATCAAAATACCAATAACAGATAATGCCGCAGAGTCCATAATATCTCCTGAGCATCTATAGTAGAATTAAATAAAAGCTAGTTTTTGGGTAACGTTTGTTACCTCCTGAGGTAACATATGCCCATTGAACGTGTTTTTGAATAATATTAAATTCTCCCCGTATTATGCAAGAGACTGGAGGATATAATAAATAAGTTAAACCAGAGGATCGGAAGAAATTAGGATAGTGTTTAAGATAGATTCTATCCCAAGACTCGAGATTGCGTCTCTAAATTTTCGAATTCCAAATGACCAATTAAGTCTCCGATCATGAAAATGATTCTAAGACTTTTATCGATGTGAGAATAAAATTGGTTTTGGGATGGGCTCATAATGTTCGTTTTAAAATGAAATTAATAGATGCTAGTAGCAAATTAAGGCCAGAAGTTAACAAATATTATACTACAATTCACTCCGTTAATTAGGTGATGCTTAGAAAAAAGAAAAAGAAAAAGCAATAATTAAAGTAAATTTGCTAAAATGTTAAATTAAAAAAGTAATGAGTAGATGGACTATAATGATTTACTTGCGTTAATATGGGCAATAATTATAAATACTTGAGATAAAATAGAGATCATCATGGTAGTAAATGTTATGCAGGACTCAGAAATGAACGGCGGCAGAGGAAACCTTTTCAAAGCAATTTCAAGTGATACACGCCTTTCAATTCTCGAACATCTAAGTGAAGGAGATAAGCATATATCCGGCCTTGCTAGAAAAATAGGGATTTCAGTGCCTGTAGCTGCCAAACATGTAAAAATCCTGGAAAAAGCCAAACTTGTAGAAAGGAAACGGCTTGGTAATACTCATATAATAAGCATTAAATTGAACAATATCTATTCTTTTCCGAACCATTTTGCAGAAAATAGGAAGCTTGAGGTTGAACAGGGCACGACCCTCCTTGAAGCGCTTAAAAGCGTTGCCGCTGTTGAAGTAAAGAAAATGGGGGACAGGGTAAAAGTAGTCTCTACGGACGGGGAAGAGGGATTGTATGTATATGAAGTGGACGGCAAATTCTCTGATAAAACAGTGGATGAATACGTTTTTTACGAAGATGCGGTAGTGGAATGGAAAAAATTAGTCCCCGTAACAAAAAAAAGACTAATGGTAAACGTCAGAAGGTAAAAACACACACAGAGCAGGAAACTCCTGCAGCTATTCCTTTTCATTAAACCTTTCAGGGTTGGGGAAGACCCACTTAAATTAACATATTTCCCCCGAAGAATATAGATTCTTCCCTGAAGAATATAGATTTTTCCCTGAAGAATACAGATTTTTCCC
>DADO01000084.1:10741-18912 GCA_002509325.1 Methanosarcina sp. UBA402
ACAGATTTTTCCCTGGAGAATATAGATTTGTTATTTTAACTTTGCCAGGACTCCAAGATGGTCTTCGTGATAGGGCATCAGATCCTTTGCATTGAGAATTTCGAATCCGGGCTCAAAAGCCTTTTCGAGTTTTCTTACTTCTTCCTTAAAAACTTCTTTTGGGTTTGCTACGGTATCTATACTCCGCGCTTTGATGGAAAGCAGGAGATATCCATCCTTTTTCAAAAAGCGGATCGTGTTCCTTGCAGCTATTTCAGCCTGGTTGGGCTGTGCAACGTCCTGGAAAATGAGATCCACAGGCTCAATTAGGTGAGAGTAACTGTCCGGTTTTCCTGCATCAGCCAGAATAGGATGGACATTTTTCCGCCTTGATGCGAGTCCTATAAGGTCTCTCATGCTTCTTGGAGAAAACTCAACGGCGTAAACCGCACCTTCCGAAACAATATCAGAGACATGGCTGACTGTTGTGCCTGAAGCCGCCCCGAGGTAAAGCACCTTTGAATCTTCCTTAAGGGGAATATTGAATTTTTTGAGGACCATGGCTCCTAGCTTGCTCCTGCGAGGGTCCCATGTCCGGTATTCAATCCCTTCAACCTGGATCAATTTTTCTCCATAGACTGTTTTTCCAGGGTCAAGGTTCTTTGTAGCAAGCTGTTTTTTGCCCTTTATAATTTCAAAAATTCCACCCGAAAGTTTTTTGACTTCAGCCATTTATTTCCTCCTCTTTTTCTTTGGCTTTGCCCCGCTTACCTGCTTTTTTTGAGGAGGCCTGGGATTTAGAGTCCTGATCTGCAGAACCTTTGTTTCAAGTTTTTCTGTAAGAGAAGGATCTTTTTTCCCTGAATAAAAATCAATGCGCGCAGCAAGAGAAAGCTTTGACGCAACCGCCCTTGCTATCTTTCCCCTTACCCACCAGGGTGCGGTATTTATCAGAGGATGGCTGTAAATGATCCCGTGCTTTGGAGATGGAGCACGAGCCCGAAGGTGCTTGAAAAGAGCCTTGCTAGCGCCTATAACCTGAATGGTGCTTGAGGGGAATTCAGCAAGTTTTTCGAGACTTCCTGCCAGACTTATCAATCTTGCCCCAAGCATTGGGCCTGCAACAAGTTTCAGGTTTGGTGCGACAAGTTCCATGCTGTCCTCAATATAAATCTCGATCTGTCTCCTCTGTTCATACAGGCTGCATATGCTTTCTGCGAAACCTTTAAGAAGTACTTCATCTGCAGGTTCAAGTTTTGCACCCATTGAATTCCTGGCTTTTGGATAAAGTGGATCCTGGGGGCCAAGATTTTCACGGGAACCGTATTTTGCAATAAAAAGTGCAAGGTCTTCTCCACCTAACCCGCTTTCAGGGAAATAACCACCGTACCATTCAGAAAGCCTTTCCGAGAGGGAATTTGTCGTTTCATTGACGTCATCCAGGGCTTCTACAGCCTGAATAATTCGCTGGTCAGGAGTGAGAGCGCCTGAGACCTGAAGTTTTGCAGCCTCGAGAGTAACTTCGTGTAAAAGAGAGTAATATTCGGCAGAAGTTTCTACAAACCCGCATTTGAGAGCGGCAGCTTTGGGATCAAAGCCTTCAGGAGGAAGGTTCGATTTATTGTCCCTTAGAGAAAGAGAATACAGGACAAGCTCCCGGACGTCTTTTGAGATAAGCCTGGATTCCAGAATTTCTCCGGCTTTGCCAGTTTCAAGAACTCCAAACCAGGTATTGATCTTCAATCCGGACCCCCGAAGATGTCCGCGCCCTGGTTCCTAGCCTTTGTGAGCAGGACTTCCCCGCCAAGGGACTCGTCAAGCATGCGCTGGGTTTCTTGCTGGAGCCTTTTGCCTTCCCCAACGCTTTCGA
Organism: Methanosarcina sp. UBA402; assembly: GCA_002509325.1. Taxonomy (GTDB): domain Archaea; phylum Halobacteriota; class Methanosarcinia; order Methanosarcinales; family Methanosarcinaceae; genus Methanosarcina. Next base: position 12,591 of record DADO01000084.1, read on the forward strand.
CAATTCCATAAACTACTGGCCCAAAAGAACTTATGCCTGAGCCGCTTGCGCCGTTGTCGCGCATGTAATTCATGATATCCAGAACAGGCTGCGATTGGAGTTCGACTTCCCTTCTCTTAAAACCTGCAGTCTGGATGTGGTTAATTGCCCTGCCAAAATTATCCAGGTCTTCCTCCATAAGTGCAGGAAGCATCTGCATGAGGATTACATGGGAAATTTCCTGAACTTCAGCAAGGGGAATTGGACAGAATTTTTTAAAAAGATCCACTTCTTCTGCATCATGAGCCCCTTTTCCGTAAGGGATTACAAGGACAATGGGCCAGTCAGGAAAGTTTCTTCTGAAAAGGACTGGTCCAGGAGGCGCACGGCTGGCTGAAGAAGGAGAAAATGCACCTTTATCCTTGAACTTATGACCGCCATCCAGAATAAAGCCGCCATTTTCAAAAGCAGCAACTCCGATCCCGGACGTGCCCCCTCTACCGACCGCAGCTGCAAGTTCCCGAACGCTTTTCCCAAGTCCATAGAACCTGTTTATGGCTACTGCTGTTGACAGTGCAGCCTGAGTTCCGGAACCAAGCCCTACGTGATCAGGAAAACTATTGTCAATATGGAGCCGTATTCCTTTTCCTTCCGGAAGAACAGCCTGTGCAGCTTTTTTCATTTTGCCTGCGAGAAGAGGATCACCGATGACTTCGATAGTATCAGCTTCAGTTGCAGAGATTTCCAGGTGGGGAGACTCCAAGGTGATTCCTGCTCCCCCATCAACCCTGCCTAGTTCGGCATTGAGGTCTATCAGGGTAAGATGCAGTCTGGACGGAGACACTACTTTAATCATGTTTACCTTATCCTCATTACCTATTCATAAAGTTTAGGAGTGAATTATAAAGTTTAGGTGTGAATCATATAAAACTTAGGAGTGAAACTTCCATTTCTCCCAAAGTTTTTCCTTAATAATCGAATAAGTAAAAGATAAAGTTTTCCCATTAAATATAAATTTAAGGACCGGAAAAACAAGAGAGTATATCCTTACACGGACTTCCATATCCCCACGGAAATCTAGCATCGGGTCCATGAATACAGGGTTAATGGAGAAACTGCAGTGCCTGCACCGGCTGTAGACCAACCCTGTAACAGAATGTATAAACCCACAGAGCATGCCCGTGTCTGCCGGATCGGAAAGGCCAAAAGTAATGTAAGATTCCAGACGTTTAATTTTTATCCCATTCAGCAAATCGGAAATCAGACGAAATGCAGGTTTTCTGAGGGCTTTAAATGCCTCAAGACCCCAGTGGAGTTTTTTTCTAATGTCCATCCCCGCTTCTGGAACTTCCTCAGTTTCGACCTTCTCTTTTCCCCTTATCCTTGCAATTATACCTCTTTTTTCTTTCTTTTTACCTATTTTTAGATTTTTTCCTTCGATTTCATTTATTTTTTTTCTTTTTTCTTTATTTCCTTTTATTTCGGCTTCTTTTTCTTCGATTTTATTTATTTTTTTTCTTTTTTCTTTACTATCATCAATTCCTGTTATTATCTCTTCTGATTTTTCCTCTTCAGTTTCCTCTTTTTTCTTCACTTCAGCCTTGCTTTGTGTCTCTATAGTGCCCTGTGTCTCTGTAGTGCCCTGTGTCTCTGTAGTGACTCGTGTTTTTTCAGTATAGTCCAGACCGATTTCGCTTTGCTCCTCTTCTATTCCCTCTTCTATTCCTTCTTCTATTCCCTCTTCTACTCCCTCTTCTATTCCTTCTTCTATTCCCTCTTCTACTCCCTCTTCTATTCCCTCTTCTACTCCCTCTTCTATTCCCTCTTCTATTCCCTCTTCTATTCCCTCTTCTACTCCCTCTTCTATTCCCTCTTCTACCCCCTCTTCTATTCCCTCTTCTATTCCCTCTTCTATTCCTTCTTCTATTATCCCATCTTTTTTCGATTTTTCCAGTCCTTCAAGAAGATTCTCTCTTTCCCATGTTTTCTCTTTCCATGGTTCTTCGACTGAAAAGGTATGAGAAAAAAGCAGCCATTTTACAGTGAATGTGCCTCTAAGCTCTTTCTTTTCTTCCAGACTGAGAACCTTAAGCTTGAAAGTTAAGCCTATTGCTGTATAGAGTATAAACGCAATAAACAGAAAAGCCAGCAAGAGAAGAGAAATTACCAGCATATTAAACGGTTAGGGAGAGAAGGATAGTCCTGACTATCCTGAGATCAGACATTTCAATTCCGATTCCTGGAAAAAGTCCCTTAAAAAGGTTTAGCTTCCAGAAGAATTAGTGGAAATATCCTCCTTCTTCAACCTTGACTTCTGTTTCTTCTACGTTTTCCTTTTCCTGGAACTTCTCTTCTTTTTTCTTGCCTCTCATGCCTTTGAACTTGTCCACAATCTCAGGCACAATCTCAGGAATAGAACTGAGAATTGATCCGACATCACTTCGCTCAGAAATCCGGAAGATTTTGGCTTCTTCTTCAGAAATCATGATGAATGCCACAGGCTCTATCTTCGCGCCTGCTCCTCCACCTCCTCCATATCCGGATTCAGTTTCCTTCTTTCCCTCTCCTCCTCCTGCTCCGAATCCCATAGTAATTCTTGAAACTGGAATAATTGTTTTCCCGGCAGCAGTAATAGGGTCTCCTACTACGGTTTTGGTAGTCGCGATTTTCTCAAGTTCACTTGCAATTTCTTTTATAGTGTCTTCTACACCCAATGTTCCATCCCCTTTTTGTAATTGTTTCGTCTATAAGGAGAATAAAGAAATTTTACACAATTCAGAAAGATACTTCTGATTTCTTTTTGTATATTGTTTCGTCTGTAAGGATAATAAAAGTTTTCTGTGGTTTTTATTGCCGATCTAATTTATCAGGTTTTAGACTAATTAAATTCTGGCTTAATCATATTTTTCAATGTTTTATCGATTAGTTAAAAAAGAAATGATAAAAAGATGTTTAGGTTTTAAAAAGATTAAAAGAAATCTCAAAAAAACATATTTGAAAGCCGGATTAGGAAGCTGGGGTTAGGAAGCTTATTATGATGTATGATGTATTAGAAAAATTAGATATTAGGAAGTATGGGGTTAGGAAGCAGGGGTTAGGAAGCAGGGGTTAGGAAGCTGGGGTTAGGAAGCTTATTATGATGTATGATGTATTAGAAAAATTAGATATTAGGAAGCAGGGGTTAGGAAACAGGGGTTAGGAAGCAGGGGTTAGGAAACAGGGTTAGGAAGCAGGGGATTAGGAAGCAGGGGTTAGGAAACAGGGTTAGGAAGCAGGGGGTTAGGAAGCAGGGGTTAGGAAGCTGAGCAGATTTTAGAGTTTTTCTGCAAGGCTTCCAAAGTCAAGCCGACTTGAAACCGGGGATTCAGGCTCCGCTTTTTCCGGATTACCTGTTATTTGAGCAAAGAATTCTTCCATGAGACTTCCCACCTCCTTGGGCGCAATATCAATGAATTCTCTCTTTTCTTCAGCAGGGAAATAGTCAAAAACCGAGAATTTGCCGAGTTTACGTACCTGGGAACTCTGATAGCGTGAATCAAGGAGTATTCTTACCCCATAGTCTCCAGGAGAACGGATTACTCTTCCCATCGCCTGTCTGACCTTCCTGATTGTCGGTACCTGAACTGCAAATTCCCAGCCTTCCCCAAAGCCAAAGACTGTATCATAGGCAGACTCGACAGCTTTGATTCGGTCGTTTAGAGCCGGATATCCCACTCCAACCACAATTACTGTTCTTCCCCTGGAATCCCTGAAGTCAATGCCTTCGCTTAATGTTCCCCAGAGATAGGTTATAAGGACGGCTTTTCCTCCCTGCTCTCCTATTTTGAAAAACTCCTTTCGAATTTCCTGGGATGAAACCCCGGTTTCGTCAAGAAAAATACGAATAGAGAGTTCAGGCTCAAGAAGTTTGGTATAACGGAGCGCTTCAGCATAGCTCTGGAAGTAAATAATCACATTGCCGGCTGAGGCAACAATAGCTGCAAGCAAGGCTTCTTTCAAATTCTCAAGAGTTTCTGGGCTGTCCCTGTTCTTTGAAAAAAGGGGAGGGACTGAAACCGCAAGTGTAAGCCTTCTTTCTCTGGGAAAGGTAGTGCCGTAGGAGATTTCTTCGACTTCCCTTGAGATACCAAGTGTGGATTTGATCATTTTGAAGGGCTGCAGAGTAGCCGACATAAGCACTGCCGCATAAACGGAATCGAGCAAAGGCTGGGTCACGTTTTTAGGGATGCAGGTAAAGAGCTCGATCCTGCCGGCTATCCTGTCGCTTTTGAAATCCCTGCGCACATTCAGGATCGGATAATAGTTCTGCCTGTCTGAAAGCACCAGGTAAGAGGATAAAAAATCGGCAACATACCGGATCTGGGAACGTTTCGGGACAGAAAGAAGACCTTTTTTATAATTTTCCGCATAAATTTCTTCAAGCCTTCCTCCAAACTCGCCAATCTCCCGCAGCCGGATAAGCACCTTTTCTTCATTCTCAAACCCTTCTTTTGTTGCTTCTCGCAAGAAACGGGCTTTCAGGATGTCAAAGCGTTCATAGGGGTCACTTATCTGAATGTCCTGCCAGTTTCTTCCAAGCCTGTTCCTATCCCCAAACTTCAACTTCGAGTCATATGTGTCTTTAAGGGCGGTAAGGAGGCAGGTATACAACTTTTTTGCATACAGTCGGGCTGCATAATCCTGGTCAAGGGGAATGCCGTTTCCTGAGCCTGTTCCACTCCCAAAGAAAGGGGAATTGTCAGGCTCGGGAGTCTCCCCTACCTCGGACAGAGCTTTTTCAATAGTCAGTTCCGAGAGCATTATTGAAGAATGAGAACGGGCAGATGCTTCAATATTATGTGCCTCGTCAAAAATCAGGATAATATCTTCAGGGCCGCGTTCAAGCCATTTAAGCAGAGTCATGAAAATTTCGGCATTGAGCACGTGATGGAAATTGCAGATTAGAAGTTCGGTATTTTTGAGTTCTTTTTTAAGCAGTTCATACCCGCACATATCCCGGTCTTCGGCATATTCCATTACGTCTTCCGGGCTCCTTACATCAGAAAAGAGCCAGGTTGAAAAATCATTGCCGTCAAATTTCAGGACTTCATAAAGCTTTGAGCAGGAATTGTTTCTCAAAGCATGAGCTCTTTTCCTGGCTTCTTCGAGTTCTTTTTCAAGCTCGTTTCTCAGGGCATAAAGGGCAGGATCTTTTGTCCGTTTATATTTCTCATAGGCATCCTTGAGCTCTTTTTCTTTTGAAGAAACTTCTCGTTCAAATTCAAGGAGATCATAGGTATTTTCTCCTTTAAGCCTGCACTCTTCGTAACCGAGTTTTTCAGGGCACATGGAAGTCTTGCCCTTAAAAACGATCGTTTTTATATCGTTGCCCCGGGAGATCTCTCTTGCTTCATTTATAAACTGCACCATCTGCTGATGGACATTGGTGACTATAATGACGACTTTATTGAGTTTTTTCCCCACACTCAATGCAGGAGCAAGTGCACTCAAAGTCTTGCCTGTCCCGCACGCCCCCTCAAAAAGCACGATTTTTTCATTCAGGAGAGCCGAATGAATTTCCTCCATGGCTTCTGCCTGATTGGGGTAACAACTTTGTTTTGTAAAATACCGCATGTATCCTTTCTTCTGTGTCATACGTCTAACCTGGTATCTGTCTGATTTCTGTCTGATTTCCGATAAGCTCAGTGACTTTCTTACCAGCCCATGATTCTGGAATTGAACCTTCGAAAGTTCTAAATATTTCTGAAAATATTGCTAAAGAGATATTGCTAAAGAGATATTGCTAACGAGATATTGCTAACGAGATATTGCTAAAGAGGTATTGCTAACGAGATATTGCTAAAGAGGTATTGCTAAAGAGATATTGCTAAATGTTCTAAACTCACACTGTGCCAGTACTCTAATTTATTATATTTTCCGGATAAAAGCAAAACCCAATATTAACATAAGATACAGGAACAGGATTTACTTTTACTTGTTCCATGAGGGTTTATTATTTTAAAATTTTTTAAGACTAATTATTTAAAAACCTTCTGAGATTATCCGAAAAACCCCCACAACGGAGCCGAAGTAAGAAAACTGCAAATTGAATGATCAATGTTTTATCGTGATCTACTCTCTATATTACTTTCTATATTATTAGTCTATTCTCAATTTGTGACGTATTTCTATACGCGGCTGGATTCTCTGTCTCGTGATCTATTTCTCTTATCGTGATTTGTTTCTCTTATCGCAATCCGTTCTCTATTTGAGTCTATTCTCTATCTCACAATCTATAATTCTTTCAGGCAAATTGAAATTCTGCCTCGCAGTTACTGTTTATCCAGCATACAAATATCCAGCA
>DADO01000084.1:19151-35176 GCA_002509325.1 Methanosarcina sp. UBA402
ATCCAGCATGCAAATATCCAGCATGCAAACTAACCAGAGGATGAGGGGCTCCCATTTGCCTCCGATTATTTTCAGAGTTGCTCTCACAGACGCTGGTAATGTTTGTTGTTCTGTATCTCACTTGCGATATGCTCTCGTAATTATCCACTTTGTCACTTAGTATTCGGATCGTATGTATGTATATAAGTATGGTTGCCACAAATTAGATAGTATATAATATATTTGCTTAATGAAAAAATTCGGCATAATTTTTAAAAATTAACCAGGTATGAATTTAAAAACGAAGTTCGATTAGATCCAAGCTCAGATTGGATTCAGTTAAAAGAATAAGGAGCATAGATAAAATGAAAGTTATAGGTATTGTAGGGAGTCCTCGAAAGAACGGAAATACAAACGCGGTTGTTCAGGAGGTACTCAAAGGTGCAGCTGAAGCAGGAGCCGAAACCCAAACTTTTCTCTTGAACGAAATGAACTACAGAGGCTGCCAGGCCTGCGATTACTGTAAGACCCATGAAAAGTGCAAGCTTGAAGACGACCTTGCAGAGCTTTTTGAGGAAATGAAAAAAGCTGATGGTATTGTCTTTGGGGCTCCGATCTATTTTGCCCAGTTTTCAGGCCAGATGCGGCTATTCCTTGACCGATGCTACTCTATGGTAAACCCGGACCATACCTCTCGCCTTCCTGCCGGGAAAAAAGCCGTGATTGTGGGAGCCCAGGGCATGCCTGATCCTGCAGCTTACACCGCGGTCTATGACGAATTTGGAGGAGAAATTTCCCGCTTTATGGGAATGGACATAAGAGATACGCTTGTAGCAGCAGGGTATCACGCTCCAGGAGAAGTAAAGGATAATGCCCAGCTTATGGAAAAAGCAAAGAATACAGGCCTTAAACTGTTCAAGTAAAGAAAAATAAGAAAAGAAGTTCAGCAAGAAGTAAGAAAGAAATCAGGAAAGAAGTCAAGAGAGAAATCAAGAAAGAAGTCAAGAGAGAAATCCAGGAAGAATAAAGAAAGAAGTCAAGAGAGAAATCAAGAAAGAAATTCTGGGGAGGAAGTTTATTGACTTCTTACCCACCTATTTCCGGAAAAAATAAAGGAGGCACTCGTATGGATACTCTTGAAGCGATTCACACTCGGCGAAGCATTCGAAAATACACAGACCGGCCGGTTCCTCAAGAGCTTATTACCGAATTGCTCCGGGCTGCCATGAGCGCTCCGTCTGCGGTCAATGCCCAGCCCTGGATCTTTATTGTTATCGATGACAAGGAGCTCCTTGACAAGATTCCCACATTCAGCCCCTATGCAGGTATGTGCAGGGAAGCTCCTCTTGCAATCCTTGTCTGTGGAGATATAACGCTTGAAAAGGCTCCCGGATACTGGGTCCAGGACTGCTCGGCAGCTACCCAGAACCTCCTGCTTGCAGCTCATGATGTCGGGCTTGGGGCAGTCTGGACCGGGGTTTATCCTATGAAGGACCGGATTGAAGGTTTCCGGAAAGCCTTTGGATTGCCTGAACACATAATTCCTCTTGCTTTTGTACCAGTAGGTTATCCTGACCAGAAGCCTGAATGTCAGAACCGGTATAGGGAAGACAAAGTTTACCACAACAGGTACGGTAAGAAGAGGGAATGAAACTCTAGAGCCGACAGGGGAACGAAATTCTAGAGACAGCAGAAAAGCTGACAGAATAAAGTTTTTATACTGATTTCAGGCAAACAATAAACTCGGAAAACGAACTTTTGATAAGAGGCTGGTGATTTATTGACAATAAGAGTGGTTGCAAAAAATTATGTCAAGCCTGAAAAAGTTCAGGAATTCATGGATTTATGCAAAAACCTTGTTGAAGCGACATTAAAAGAAGAGGGCTGCATAGAGTATGGGCTGTATCAGGAATTGGGGAATTCAGGAATCCTGACGTTCTTAGAAGAGTGGAAAGACGAAAAAAGCCTGGATGAACATTTAAACTCCAATCATTTTAGGGAAATATTTCCTTTATTTTCTGAATATCTTGAAAAAGAGACTGAAGTTAACGTGTATAGAAAAACGCTGTAATTTACCTGGTGCCTGGCTACGATTTATCTATGTATGATCAGGGAAAGTAGCCAAGGCAGAGAAAATCAAGACCAATAACAACATTGGAGGAACGGAGAAATGAAAGTTGTAGCGTTTAATGGAAGCCCTAGAAAGGAAGGGAATACAGCAGCTCTTATAAAACACGTTCTCGCAGAACTTGAAAAGGAAGGAATAGAGACTGAAATTGTGCAGGTAGGGGGGAAGAGCATCCACGGCTGCATAGCCTGCTGGAAATGCCATGAAAGCAAAGACAAAAAATGTGTTCTTGACAATGATATAGTCAATGAGTGTATCGAAAAAATGATCGAAGCGGACGGGATAATTCTTGCTTCACCTACCTATTTTGCAGACCTGACTCCCGAACTTAAAGCCCTGATCGACAGGGCAGGATTTGTTTCCGGTGCCAATGACGGACTGCTCAGGCGAAAAGTTGGAGCGGCAGTCGTTGCAGTGCGCAGGGCAGGATCAATTCACGTTTTTGACTCCATCAACCATTTCTTCACAATTTCCCAGATGATAATCCCAGGATCAAGCTACTGGAATATAGGAATGGGGCTTGCAGAAGGCGATGTTGAAAAAGACGAGGAGGGCATCCGGACCATGCAGGTCCTGGGCCAGAATATGGCATGGCTTTTGAAAAAGCTCGGTGCATAAGTTATAGCCAGCCTCCCGAATCCCTTCTCGGGAGGACGTTCATTTTTAAAAAGAGTTGGGGGTTTTCAGTCAACTTTTTTTTTGAAAAAAGTTAGAGTTTGACCCGCCATTCGCTTGCAAAGATGAGCATGGATTCTTTTCTGAGCTGGCCTACGAGACATACATTTGCTTTTTTTGCGGCTTCGACGCCTGAGTCGAAGGGCATGGATTTGGTGGCGATAAGGGGGATTCCTGCCCTGGCGGCTTTTGTGACCATGTAGGCGGGCTGCCTGCCTGTAGAAAGCATATAATGCTGTGAGAGGTCAAGCCCCTTGAGGAAGGCGGCTCCTACGGCTTTGTCTACTGCGTTATGCCTTCCGACATCGACAATCTGGACTGCGAGTTTTCCTTCGCTGGCTATCAGGGCTGCCAGATGAGTTCCTCTGGTAAGTCTGTATGTATCGGATTCAAGGTATCCTGTGCCTGCAAAAACAGCTTGCGGCTCAAAAACCGAGTCTGAATCGACGAAGATTTCTGTGCTGGTTTTTTCGGCTTTTCCGGCTTTTCCAGCATTTCCGGCGGTTTCGGTGCTGAGAGTCTGTTTGACCTGTTTGTCCTCCCGAGTCAGGATATATACCTCATTGCTTTTCACTTCAACGTTTTCAATTTCCCCGAAACTGACAACGCCTTCTGTAATCAGATGGCCGATTGCAAGCTCTTTAAGTTCGAATGGAGAGGAAAAAAGCGTCGTAAAAAGTTTTCCATTGAGAAAAAGTTTAACAGGGCATTCTTTTGCAAGCAGCACTTTAACATCTTCGGCTCTGCCGTCGGAATGAATTTTTTTCGCAGGGTAAGGGGTGGTATATTTTTCAGGCATATGGATCTATTTCTCGCTTTTTCAGTTTATGGCGAAGATATGTATCCATATGCCTTTTCTTTTTCCGTTAGCTCAAGTAGAGCTTAGGTAGACTGCAAGGTAATCAATATCTATTTTTCTTCCATTTTCCGCGCCAATTTTTAAGTAAAAATCTAGATCTGAAGGGTCATTTATTGATGCTGCGGATATAGTCTGTTTATATAAATACCAATCATTTCCATTATTGCTTCCAGTTAATGTTGGATCAAGTGCTTTGCCTGCAAAAGTCACGTATGAAGAATCACTATTAAACTTGGGTCGATAAATCATTAAAATTGTAGCTGAACTTGGCTGGAATTCAAACTCTGTAAAACTACTAAATTCAAATGTCGAATAGAGAGGATTATCTTTTAGATTATGCGTAAATGAATTATTGCTTGAGTAACCACTTAATTTTCCTGTGTCTTGTGCTAAATTACTATTTAAATCATAGTCCCTCAGCTTAGATAAGTCTACGTTGGTACCTGAAACGGTTTCAAAACAATACCATTTATCCAGTTTCATTACATTTTGATACCTAAACGGTATAATTTCTGCACTTATTATCGCTTCACTTACATAGAGTCTTTCCAGAGTTTTATTATCATTGGACAGGAAAGAGAAGCACACAGAACTGGGATACAATCTAATAGTATAATCTCTCCCGTATTCGAGCCCTTTATCTTGTGCAGTTTCATTGAGATATACAAACCAGGCATCCGGGTATTTGGTGGCAATTTTCAGATCAAGAGTTTTGATGCTTGCGTTATTGCTGTCGTGTATGGGCGTAGCTTTCCATCCTGTTATTCGGAGAGGAATAATAGAATTTGATGAAACAGATTTGGGTTCGCCTAAAAGCTCAACTGCACGGATAGTAACCGTATAATTGCCATTCTTCGTTTCGTTCACTTCTATAGTGAATACAGGAGACTGTTTCATTATGGAACTTTTACCATCTGCAAGGATCAGGGCTCCATTTTCATACCTGAAAATCTGGTTTGGATACTGCCTGTTACCCGAAGAGCAGCTTATTCCACCGCATTCAAAAATATAGGGGTAGGGATCTTCTGTTTGATTAATAACGTACGGCTTTATGGTCATTACACATCTTTCAGTGTTTAACTCAAGTCCTCCGTTTGATTTTGAAGGTTCGAAAACTAGAACCTCTCCTCCCCCAATATTAAAAGGCACAGTTGATGAGACAGAATTTGGAGAGTAATTACCTGATTCCATGAGACTGGAGAGTATGTCGATCCTTACCTTTACTCCCTCCATGCCGTCCCAAATTTTATAAGTGTTATCGTGTTCTGCGTCATTTTTCCATTCAGGGACATATCCAAGCTTGACTACAGAAATTACTGTAAATGCAAAACCCAATAATACTATTGCTAAAATAGCTGTTGCAGCAGCAGACTCAGATTTTGAAAAACGGGAGAATAACCCTGCTTTCTCATCTTTTGTCTCTTTTCTTGTAACGGAGGTATTTGGGAGCATTTTCAAAACCTTTGAGTTGTGATTTTTATTCATTTGTTCTTAGACTTTCGCTAGCTTTCCTTCTAATTTGGTTCAGTTTAAGCCAATTCCAGGTTCGGCCTTGACCACGGTTTCACTAATATACAAACCTTTCAAACCCCTTGTGCCCTTTTCTTCTTTTGGGAAGGTAAAACGTGCGAAAGATTCTGTAGTATTGGCCTCAGTGACACAGTCGGTACCAGGAACTATATTTGCGTCATTAGCTATTTTCTTAAAATATTGTTCCCAAACTTCAGGATATTTCGTATTAACTATCAGTTCCAATTTCGTTAAATTTTCTCCAACTTCATACAAAGGTATATAATTGATTCCTATAAGGCGAAGAGAACATCCTCTATTTGAGGAAATTACCTCCGGAGGAGCATAGGGTTTCTGGAATATCCTCATAGCATTTATAGAGACATTGTATTTAGTGACATTATGGTCGTTATCTGGTACCTTAGAAAAACGAATCGAAGGATAGAGCATCATAACTGACTGCTTATTCTGACCAAGAATAAGAGCTCCGTTTTCGTAACTGAAATCCTGATCCACAAAATATCTGTTTTGAGAATTGTAAGTAATAGTTCCACAGTTGATTAATTTATAATAATTATCGCTAGAATTATTAGAGGTTACTACTATGCGCATAGTACAATTTTCTTTGTTTACAGCAAGACTTCCGCTTGATTTTATGGGACCTATGAGCGGGATACTTCCGCCCCCCATATGGAAAGGTACACTCATAACTAGGTGAGGAGTTGAAGGGCTTGGGTTTATAGAATTAAGATTGGAGGGATTAGGGTTTGAAGCCAGAATGATTGACATCAAATCTATTTTTGATTTAACCTTTGCCATATCTTCACATACATCCCCCATATGAGAATATTCGGCATCGTTTTTCCACTCAGGAACACAACATACCCATAATATAGTTAACACCGAAAATATGATTCCCAGCAGTAATACTGCCCCAATAACAGTTGACGTCGCAGCTTCCGAATGGAAAAAAAACATTTTTTCTGATTTGTATCTGTTTTCTTTGTATTTTTCCACTTATTTCAACCCCCTAGCTTCAGTTCATGATTCGAGTTATTTCTCCACGTGGATCCCCACAAAATCAACCCAGCCAATTTTTCCGCTCGCGTCGTCTGCATGTCCACTAATTGAAAACCTGACCTTAAGTTCTTCTAACTCTCTTGTGGTTTTTACATATCGAGTTATATCATAGGTGGTATCACCATTGTAATCACCTACATTAACGTTCATGCAGTCCTGGACAGTATGATATGTTGGCATATTGGAAGCTATCAATGTCCATTCAGTGCCATTAAATATGCTTAGTGTTAGATTTTTCGGGCTGTTGTCGCCTGTTTGGTAAATTACCCTTAAAAGAATTTTAAATGGTTTTGAAATGCCCATTTCATCCGTATCTATTCCAAAAGTGTATTCTTCAGCAACCCAATCTCCTTTTGGGATATGAGAGTCTGTAAGGCGCCCGTCATCAATATCGCCAACCGACTCGGTAGACTTCCACTCCCATTCACCACTTTCTGTGGAATTGCTGAAAACGCTCCCGTAAGGGTGAGGAGTAATCCAATCAGGAAGTTCCCTAATACCCGTCTGAAGTACTGCTTTCTGGATCACCTGTTGGGATGGCGTATCGATAAAGAACATCTCAATCGTATCCCCGCTAATCGGGTCGCGTACACCTGTGGGAGAGGTGGAATCAAGTACGAGTTCTTTAGTATCAATTTCTATACAATCACCAAGAGTGAAGACACCATCACTGGAAGGAGACCCATCGGGATTTTTGACTGTGAATGGGCTGACAAAAGGTGGCTTAGCACTCTTCTGCCCATTTACGTTGAATGTTATTTTGATAGCTGACAGGTCAATAGCTTCTCCCCCATTGTGGACAATTTGCACAATATTAGTGTTTTTCTTGAAATTTTCTTGCAAATCAATATGCGGAATATGCTCCGGCTTTACAGCTCCCCCATCGGAAAATACAGTCACGGCTATTGTAGAAAACGCTATAACGACTATACTTATCATAAGCAGTTGCCCATATACCTCTGAGACCGCATGGCAGTTCTTACCAAGTGCCCTGAATTTTTTACCCTCCACGAAAAACCACCTTACAAAAATTTATCAATTAACATCATAAACTGTTTCTTATCAGATATTAACCTGACTGTTTAAAAAAAGTTATCCTACTGAGAAAGTCAATATATGTCTTGGTAAGTAAAATAAATAAATAAATTAGAGCTGCTAACTCTTTAATAAATTAAGTGATACTTATATAAAAAGGAAAAAATGTATAATATTAAGTTAAAGCTAAGAATTGTTTAATTATGCATTTTGGGAGTAAAAAGAATCCGAAAGGTTCTGTCCGAATACATTTAATTACCCAAGAAAAAGGATGAAACTTGTACAGTTAGTTCTGTGATACTGTCAGTCCATTGCGATAAGGATGTAAAGTTCTAAAAACAAATTTCAGCACCTCAATCAGGTGCTTTTTCTTCATTCTTTATTTAATTACTTTTACCCGAGTTTTTCATCTTCGTTTTCTTCATATAACCTTTAAAACTTTATAAAATTAAATTTTATGACTTTATAAAACGATTTTATTAAATATCGACAGATCTGTCTGAGAAAAGTTATTAAACTAGAAGTGCTAATAGCTATCTTGCTGAATAAGGAAACTAAGATGATACAACTAACTCTTTAATAAATTCAGCAAAAACTTATACACAAAAAAAGAAATGTATGATATGAAGTTAAAAATTAACAATTATTTAACTATGAAATTTGGGTGTTAAAAGCAATTCGACAGATATCCTGTCAGAATATGCTTAACATGGGGGAGAAACATATGGATTTTAAGAAATTATTTAGAAAAGATGAGAAAGCAGTTTCCCCGGTTATCGGTGTCATCCTGATGGTTGCAATAACCGTCATCCTTGCCGCCGCAATCGGATCTTCTGTGTTTAGTAAGGGAACTGCCGAATCCGCACCGCAGGCGAATTTCAACATTAAAGCAGGGACTGCTGGCGAAGCAGATAAATCAACAATAAAAATCGAACACCTTGGAGGAGAACCGGTTCATTTCGAAGATTCTTCAATAACAAAAGTTGTTGCAGCTTATGATGGCGTATCTTATGAGATTGATGCTGATGATGCCGCTAATGGCCTTGGTATTACAATGGGCGTTGGCGATGTCAAAACACTTACATTAAAAGGTGTAGATAGTAAACAGTTTCCAAAAGTTGAAAACGGAAAAACTATCAACATTAAATTCATCGATGTTCAGACCAACCAGCTTATCTGTGACAAGGAAGTAAGGTTCTAAAAATAAATTTAAGCACCTAAAAAAGGTGCTTTTCTTTTTTTAATTCTGATTCTTTTTAATTCTGATTCTTTTTTATTCTGATTCTTTTTCCGAGATTCTCTCGTTGTCTCTTCTGTACGGACTTTTACAAAATTACTTTTAATTCTTGAAGGCTTTAATGAGGCAAAAATTTGAGAATCTAGGAATTAAAATTCTTTTCACTTATGTTATCTTTACTGGAATATCCAGATCAATTAATTTTAGTTTCGATTTATGAGCTTTTGTGAATACTCTTTTGAAAATCATGACATTATCGATGGCAGATTTGCAGGCATCAATACAGAATTTTTGCTTCCAAGGGCGCCCGCCTTTAAAGA
Organism: Methanosarcina sp. UBA402; assembly: GCA_002509325.1. GTDB lineage: Archaea > Halobacteriota > Methanosarcinia > Methanosarcinales > Methanosarcinaceae > Methanosarcina. Next base: position 27,974 of record DADO01000084.1, read on the forward strand.
GTTGACATTTGATTTTCGATTTATCCAGCGCAGTTAGAGATTCTATCATTATTTAATCAAAGCCGCCTGGCTCCAGCCGGGCAAAAGCGCGGGAAAGGAACGAACGAAAAACGTAATTCCGCCCCTGAGAATAGAATAAATAATTAGCCTCAGAACCCTATTTTTGGAAAAAAGAAAATGTTGTACAGGTACCGGCTGAGATTGTAGTCTTTGCTTTTATTTAGAAGGAAAAAAGGGAAATTGAGGGGTTTTTCCGGTCGCTCCTCAACTTCTCTCCACAACTCAAATACGCAGCTCAAATAAACATGGTGAAAACCACGTAAGTTATTATTACCATGCTTACGCTGTACTTCAGGCCCAGAAGCGCAGAACCCTGTCCCATCTTTCCGGCGACAATTCCGGAAGTGAAAGCCTGTACCAGGGCTGAGTGGAACATGAGCATGCTGTATTCTTCCACATTGAAATAGCCGCCGACTCCGCCCATTCCCTGCGAAGAAGTCGAGAACGCTGCCGTTTGCGGGAAAAAGTTTGTAGCCAGGACATAGACTATAAACAGGAAGACGAAAAAGGATACATAGATCGTGACAACATAGACCACCATTGCGGATGACCGCTCTTTTTTCATGTCCTCGTCGTTTCGAACCTGCTTGGCGGTAATCGAGAGAACGCTTTTAAGGTCACTTGTAGACTCGTTTGCTTTTACGAGAATGTGAAGAATCCGGCTTGAAGAAGCGGTTCTGATGCTGTTCTCAAGTTTCATGAGGGCTCTTGATGTAGGAGTGCCCCAGGAAAGGTCTTCCTTTAACTTTTTAAGTTCTTTAGTGAGGACCCCCATTTTGGATTCGGCTATTATTTTCAAGGAACTTGCAAGCATAATACCGGATTCGTTCATGCTGGAAAGGCTTTTCAAAAAGTCAGGCATTTGCTCGTCAATTTTGCGCATCCGCCACGCCTTGAGTTCATAAAAAATAACAAACGGTATCAGGGCGACGACAATAAAGATTACAAAATAGTCATCAACAGCGGTAACCAGTTTTATAGCACTGTCACTGACGTGGTCAAAACTTATGTTCAGATTATGGAAGCTAGAATAGAGGCTATGTTTAAGGTTTTTTGGAAGTTTGGTAAGATAATACAGCCCAAGCGGAACTCCGAAGAAAAAGGTATACCGCGGCTCTTCCCGGATAGTCCTGTAAGGATTGAGTATCAGGTCTTTGAGGTTGTGAAGCCCCCTGTACAGCATGTACCTTTTTTTCCTTTTTTGCTCTATTTCCACAGTAAGCCCGGATTCAAGCTCTGGAATATCGGAAAGATTTATCATAAAACTGCGAGCGTCACCCTTTTTCGGGTCAATGGAAAGCTCTCCCACAGTATCGAGGAGTACTAAATAGAGCAGGGTTGCAAGAGGTAGTATCACATAAATAAGCATGTAAAGGATCTGAGCCGATGCCGGCCTGAAAAACTGCATCACAACAAGGGTTACCATTATGAAAAGAGGGCCTGCAACCAGAGCGGTCACGTAGATCTCGGCAAGCACGTCAAGCCTCTGCAACAGGTTCTTGTTCGCCAGCTCAGCCATGCCCTGATATTGCTCGGACTTGTTTTTTATATAATCGGTTATAGTTCCACTGCTTGAGACAATAATTAGTCCGTCAACAAAATCCTTGAAAACCTCAGAAGGGGTGCGCTCCTTGGCAGCTTTAAGGGCGCTTATGAAATCCTTTCCAAGATAATCCACATCTCTTACAACATATGAAATTTCTTCCGCAGTTGCTCCAAATATATAAGTATATCTGCTCAAAGACCGGAATACATCATAAATCGACATGCCTCCCTTTGTCAGAGCATACATGAAAGTGATTGCCGGAAGCATGGATTTATCTATAGCGGCTTGCCGGTTATTTGCCTGGAAATATGGATAGAGATATGCCATGAGAAATACGGCAAAAAAACCTGCAAGAAACAATACACAGCCAGCTAAAATCGCAAGAGGGTACACATATTTGCCTGCAATATCTGCACGTATAGGCTCCACGAAAAGGCTGAGCCGGGAAACCGGGTCTCCAAAGGTTTTCAGCCCCAGCCATAAGCCAAAAACTCCTCCGACAATTCCTACCATTACTGAGTACATAAAAGCCGAAGCCAGGTACTGATCTACTGGCATAGGGATATGGGAATGGCGTATTTTGACCTGTAAATCCTGAAAACTTCCTTTATTTTTGTAAAAGAAACTCCCATAAAACCGGTATGCCAGTTCATCCAGAATAGTATAAGTCATATTCCCCCCTCAAGCAGCCATATCCTGTATCATACCCTGCAGGGTATCGTTTTCTATAGCTTCCATAACCATCTTCGGATAATTCTGGTATGCCTGGACTACAATGGACACCTGGATATAGTCCCTTATGCCGTTTTCATACATATAATCCAGGATTCTTCTCCGGTTGTCCAGCTCATATCTCAACTGATTGAAATCCCAGCCTCTTACATGCATGATCTCCTGTAGAGCATGGGAATCCCCGACCTTGATGAATTGGTCCCCTGAAGGTTCCCAGTTAAAAAGCTCATTTATGCCGAGGTCTCCTGTTTCAGGATCGACATTAAGGACTTCCACAAGACTCCGGGTTCTCCTAACCCTTTTATCATCAATGTACACCTGCTCCTGGATACAGAGCACATTCAGAGACTGCAGCATGACGTGAGGCACGTTTATTGGCTCATGCGTGAGCCTGTTTATCACGGTCTGCACATCTCCTGCGTGCATTGTTGAGCTTGTTGCATGCCCTGTTGACATTGCCTGGAAAAGCGTAAGGGCTTCACTGCCTCTCACTTCACCCACAATGATATAGTCTGGGCGCTGCCTGAGAGCAGCTCTCAAGAGGTCGTACATGGTAATTTCTCCCGAGGAATCTGCCGCAAAACCTTCTCTTGAAACCCCGGAAACCCAGTTATTGTGGTGGAGTAACAGTTCCCTTGTATCTTCAATAGAAACGATCTTGGCTGTGGAAGGCATAAACAGGGAAGTAGCATTCAGTATAGACGTTTTTCCAGAAGCTGTCCCTCCTGCAAAAAGCATGTTATAGCCGTTTTCAATAGCCAGCCAGAAATACACGAGCATATCAAGGTCACATGTTTTATACCTGAGCAGGTCAATGGGAGTCATTGGGTCTTTCCTGAACTTACGGATAGTAAAAGAACTCCCTCTAGGAGTGATTTCCCTCCCCAGAACCGCCTGAAGTCTTGAGCCATCCTGAATTGTCGCGTCCACTATTGGCTGGCTCACAGAAACATGTTTATTGTTCAACTGGCACATCTTGATTACAAGGGCATCGAGTTCCTCTTCTTCAAAAAAAATGTTACTCTCAATATTGAGGTGCCTTGTGTGATAAATGTAGAGAGGAATTCCCACTCCATCACATGAAATATCTTCTATATAAGGATCATACAGAAGTGGATTGATTTTCTCGTAGCCCATCAAATTTCTTCTAAGATAATACATAATTTTTAGAAGCGCTGCTTTTGAAATGTCAGCCTTATAACGTTCAAGAAGAAACAGGGCTTTATCCACAAGGAACGCATCCTTTTCTGGCCTGGAATTTGTAGAACCAAGGACCAGGATATCCTGAAAATCCTCATAAATTCTTCCCAGGAGCTCTTTCTCAAACCTTGTGAGTGAAGGTTCAATAAGTTTGTAATATGTGGCCCTGCGGTCCTCCAGGATCGATACAAAAGAGTAAGGCTCCTGAAGCCAGTACCTTTCGATTTCTTTTAGTCCGTCAGGCACCACAAAATCTACAAGAGGTTCCTCACTTTCCGGATAATATTCTGGCAAAGTCCTCAAAGGCTTCTCAAGATAACCTCTAGCCTTATTCATGATCTCTGCTATAGAGCTAGAATTGTCTTTTTTCCCAAATAACCCTGAACTAACTTTCTTTTTTACTAGTTTCTTTTTTGCTAGCGTTTCTTTTGCTTCATTCATACTCTCGCCTTCAGGTTTTTCCTTAGGTCATATAAGGCGAACTTCTTATAAAATCTTTCGATGTCCTCCCCCCACCCTGTCAAATTTTAATATCAATCCAATTAAAAACTCAGCCGCAAAGTCCGGTTTCACTTAATTTCACACTCATTTCAAAGACAAAACGCTAGTTTACTTAAAAAAAGCTCAATTAATTTATTTACGATATAAAAATTAACCCTTCATAAACCAAGCATCAATTCAGTGAGAAACCCCGTACAGAAGCCTGTACTATTGATTCAAAACTATAGTTCTAAAGCAAATTACCTCAGGCCCTCCGCTAACCTCAAACTAAGATAAACCACGAAAAAACAGGAAAACACAGAAAACGCAGAAAAACACGAGAAAAATGGAAAACAGAAAAACAAGAAAATATTCTGTTCCGTAAATTAGCCCGCCTGCGCATAAGCGTTGGGCCGCAACCGCTGCTAGGGGTTTTTGATCAAACTTTTTTTGAAAAAGTTTGTGATCAAGCTTTTTTTGAAAAAGTTTGTGATCAAGCTTTTTTTGAAAAATTTTGCGGTTGATCACGCCGTTTTCCGGGTAATTCAGGAATAACCCTCTTGAGCGAACGAAGTGAGCGAAAAGGGCACCGTGCTCCCGAAGCGGAACTCGGGCGTTTAAGAAACAAGTGCCTTGAGCCCATCAACAGCATTTACCAGTATATCCACTTCTTCTTCGGTATTGTAGAGTGCAAAAGAAGCTCTTACGGTGCTGTCCACTTTCAGGAAACGAGTAATTGGGATTGCGCAGTGATGCCCGCTTCTGACACAGATTTTTCTGGTCTGGTCAAGGATCAGGGCAACATCGTGGGCATGAAGTCCTTTTACATTAAAAGGTACTATCCCTACCCTGTCTTCAGGCCCATAAACTTCCACATGCTCGAGTTCAGAGAGCCTTTTTGCAGCCTCCCTGGATAACTTTATTTCATGTGCCTCGATTTCCGAAACCCCGATATTTTCCACATATTCGACTGCTCTCCCTAACCCTATAACTCCAGGAATATTTGGAGTACCGGCTTCAAAACAGGCAGGGGAAGGCTCCAGTACGTAAGTGTATCCCTCAACATCCGAAACCGTGCCTCCTCCAACTGAGGCACTGTCAAGCACATCTGGTTCCTTGATATAGAGTACGCCAGTGCCCTGAGGTCCGAGCAAGCCTTTGTGTCCGGCAGTTGCGAAAAAATCACAGTTCAGGTCTTTAAGGCTGACAGGCATATGCCCTGCAGATTGAGCCCCGTCGATCAGGACTTTTATGCCGTGCCTGTGGGCAAGTTTCGTGATCTTTTTTACATCCTGGACTGAACCGAAAACATTTGAAACCTGAGTTACGGCAACCAGCCTGGTTTTCTCAGTAAAAGCTTTCTCAATTGAAGAGATATCGATTTTGCCTTTGCTGTCTGGACTTACCACTGTAACATTTACTCCTTTTTTCTGCAGGCGCAGCCAGGGCAGGAGATTTGAATGGTGCTCGAGCAGGGTTGTAACAATATGGTCTCCAGCCTCCCAGGGATAACTATTTGCAACAAGATTGATTCCTTCAGTAGTGTTTTTCATAAAAATGGTCTTTGAAGGCTCTGCATTTAAAAAACGCGCAACGTTTTCCCTTGCGTCTTCATAGCGATTTGTAGCTTCCCTTGCCAGACGGTGTGCTCCTCTCCCGTGATTGCCAGCATACCTGTAAAAATACTCCACCATAGCTTCAACTGCAGGTTTTGGCGTCTGAGTAGTTGCCGTACTGTCAAGGTACACGACTTCTTTTAGAACAGGGAAATCTTCACGGACCGCATATACATCGTACATGCTTCTTTTTTAGGAATGAGAAATAAAAAAAGGTTGTGCAGGTTATTTACCCTGCATTCCGCCTATCATAAAGCGGTAAAGGTCTAAATCATCTTCTGAGTCCAGGTTGTCAGTACGGCCTTTTACAACAGCATGATAACCGTCTTCCTGGTGCTTACAATCACATTCGTTTCTTTTTCTGTGTTCTTGCTTTAATTCACTCATAATTTACCTCCTGTCTCTTCAAAGCTTGCGCCTACATGCGGGCAGATTTAGTCCTTCTGGATGTGAGAGTCCTGCAGTCCGGTAAAAGTTCCTAGCCTTTAGGGTGCGCGCATCGGGTGCAGGTTAGAATTCCCAAACCCTCAAAGGAAATTTAAGTTAACTTCATTCTCTAAATCCTTGAGGATTAGTTCCTACATAAGGTTAGAACCTTCAATCCTTCTGATTAAAACCTAAAAGCAGGCAGAATTCTACTTCCTTTGGGCCAAAAAACCCCACAACAGCGCAACAAGCGTTGTTCTTACCCACAACAAGTATAAATTGTCAATCTTAATATATATTGATTACGGATTTTCTTTTAAATCAGCTTTAAATTTTTTCAACTGATCTAAACTTTTAAACGAATAATTGAAATAACTCCCTATATTTTGACAACTAAAATTCATACAAGAAGTTCACTTTTTAGTCTCAAGTTTTGTCATAAGCCCAGAAAGATAGGCTGGAATCGCCCCTATTGCAGTACAGGTCTCAAAAGAAAGTCCCTTGCAGGTAATGTCAAGGTGATATTTTCCTCTTTCAAAAAGCTCTTTTGGAAGCCCTTTATGCCCAAGCCCTATAAGGAACAAAAATGAATGATTCCTGAGAGCTTCCTCAGCGATTTTTACGGGCGTAACCTGTTTTTTTAGGTCAGGTTTTGAAGTAGTAATCACGATATCCCCAAATTGGGGTGGAAACCCTTTCTTTGGAAGATCGGATACCGACAGGTGGTTTTTCTCATAGAGGATTTTAAGATAACTTCCTGATTCTCCTATTGTAGTTTTTTCCATTACATAAGCTACCAGTTCTTCTGCAGTCATCTTGAAAGGAAAATCATAAAGAGCAAGGTGGAACCCAAAAGCATGACAGACTGGAGCAGCTCTTGCAATTGCACGGTAGTGAGCATCAAGAACTTTGATCTTATCGTAGGTGTTTACTATCCCAAGGGTGAGCATAAGGTGCCTCTTTGTGCTTTTGCGTTAATAGTTTTTCGTCTAACAAATCCCATTAAAAAAATTATATTTCCTCGAACCTCAGAAACGTCAGATCCCGAACTTCCGATCTTAAGCTTTTGCCAATTAGTTTAGTCCGGAAAACAAGGATCGAACGGAAATTCCGGAATTATATTTACAGACGATAAGACAGAAA
>DADO01000181.1:0-9229 GCA_002509325.1 Methanosarcina sp. UBA402
TACTTAAGGTATTTAACCAGCGAAGAATTCGCTGGTTAAATTTTTTTTTAGAAAAAAATACCTTGGACTTAATGTAAGTTTCAAAGAATGGGAAGCATCAATAGCAAAGCATTAACATTTTCGATATTGGAAACCCTATTTGTTCTAGTCACTATTCTTTCCCATCTTATATGTTCATGAATGGAAGAGTTGAAAACAGACACAAACAGTAGGAAAGTGAGAATAAAAAAACGAAACCTGTGATGCAAGCCCCTAAAACTCGGAATTGTCAAAATATATAAATACAGAGGAGAAACCCATATGAAGCCTAAATTGGTGTTCAAATATATTTCTCTATTCTTTATTTTACTTTGCCTAGTTCAAACTGTAGCACCAGCAACTGCTTCACCATACATTACCCCCACTGGTGTAGAAGGTTTGACCCAGGACACAAGTGTGCTGCAAGATGAAATGCACAAGTTCAATAAAAACATGGACGTGTGGTTCATGCTTATGCTTGTGGCCTTCCTGATGCTCTTCATAAAGAAGTTTGAATGGGGAGTCTGTTTGGCTACTTTACTGACACTTGCAGGGTCCTTTATAAGCCATTCTGCAATCAGACAGTTTGTCCTTGGACAAGCATGGAACCAGGACTTTATGATAATGGGCATTTTTTGTGCTATTACAGTCGTAATAGGTATTGGAGTATTCCTGGGAACCATCAAAACATGGCAGTATTTATTAGCAGGAATAATGTTTGCTCCTGCCTGGATTGCAGTCGAATGGTTCATGTTCACCTACCTTAAAGGAGTTGTGGACCCCGGAGGATCTATGCTGGTGCACATGGTTGCTGCATACTGGGGCTGGGGTGTATTAATCGGGCTTCAGGAAAAAAGATCCTTTGAAGAACCTTTCAATACAACTACGCACAGCGTTTCTTTTGTCTGGCTTGGCTCTATGCTTCTCTTTGTATTGTGGCCTTCCTTTGTCACTGCATTACTTCCTGGAGATCAGGTAACATGGGGTATGATCACAACCTATATGGCAGGACTTGGATCAGTGGTTTCAGCGTACCTCACATGCGTAGCCTTTGAGAAAAAGGTCAACCCATTGGTGTATACCTATGCTCTACTTGCAGGAATGGTTTCAATAGGATCGCCCCTTATTTCCGTGGGCCCCTGGACTGCATTGGGGATAGGGTTAATTGCAGGAATAATTTCGGTAACCTGTTTCGTAAAGCTTCACCCCTGGCTCTGTGAGAAAGTAGGTGTCTTCGATGTAATGGGAGTGCACAACCTTCATGGAGTTCCTGGAGTATGGGGCGCCGTTGCAGGAGCAATATTTGCAGCTGGATTTATCAATATAATAAGCCTGGTAGGGGTTATTGTCATTTCTCTTGTTACAGGAGGAATAACAGGTTTAGTCCTGAAAGCCACGAGAGGAGAAATGGAACAGGAAGAACTGTTCAGCGATAATAGCATTTTCCTTGGATGGAATCCAGATCCGATACCAGTTGCTTTGACAGCAACAGAAGGAACAACCGGAAACGTTCCGCCTTCCAAAATGGTTGAGTGATATTATCTTGAATAGAGTTACAGATAAACTAAACTAACGAATGAAAAAATTCAGTAGAATATGCATTTATAGTCGAGTACGCAATATTTCAAGTTCCGGCCAGAACAGTGAATTTGCATACTCTATAAAGCATTATTTCTACTGAATCAATTATTCCGGAGGAAACCCGACTTTACTCACAGTTTGCTGCTTCGAGTGAAAAGCTGAGTTCCCCCATAAATTAAGGCAGAATATTACCTTTTTATGGCAAATTTCAGGATTCTATTCTACGAGTCTGTCCCAAAACTCGAGATTGCATCTCTAAATTTTCGAATTCCAAATGGCCAATTGAGTTTCCGATCATGAAAATGATTCTGAGACTTCTATCGATGTGAAAATAAAATGGGTTTTAGGATGGGCTCTACCATATAAAATGGCCTCCCTGAAATGAGGGAGTTATTCAGGGAGCAATGGAGGGGTTTGTGGATTTTTCGAAAAGGCCCATTCTGATTTTTACTCAAGAAAATCGGTCTACCATCTTCGGTAAGTACAGCACATCGCTGTGGATGTCCTAAAACCCGGGTTTGTACTTTCCTAAAGTATAGTGGAGCTCTTAATTCCTGAGAAGTCTGAACTTCTGGCCTATCTACATCAAAGAAGGAATTTTAAATATATATATTTTTTGGTACTAATTTTCAATTAAATTGTTTTGATATATATATGTTATTATTTTAGGAGAACTGCGGACAGGAGCATATAAATATAAGATTTTGAAAGCGATCATAGGAAGTGGAAAATAAAGGTGAAAAAATAAGGTATGCATTGGAATAGAGATGTTAGGCACCTGAAAAAATCAAGAGGATCAAGAGAAAGCAGAGGCACCAGGCACCTGAAAAAATCAAGAGGATCAAGAGAAAGAAGAGGTACCAGGCACCTGGAAAAACGAACATGAAATTCTTCGAATAACAGGCACAAAGAAATGAAAGTACTTGAAAGCACTTTCATGCCAAATCAAGAAAAAGTAGGTACCAGAGATCTGAGAAAAATCAAGAGAAAGTGGAGATTAGTTTTTCGAGCTGGATTCTGTCGTTAGCTGCGTCCTTAAGGTCAGCGTCGGTTTTGGAAATTTTCACAACAAGTCGAGCAACATCTACATCGGCTTCCCCCGAATCTGCGAGAGCTTCGGAAAGCCCTTCGAGGATTTCGACCCCAGATAAACCTTTTTCGACTATCATTTCATCAATAAGTTTCCGCCCTCCGGGAAAATCTCCATTAAGAGCCGCAGAAAGCAGATTATCAACACTTTCATCCTTGCCTAGAGTAGCTTCATATACCATCTCTTCAGTAATGACCAAACCATGTGCAAGCAAGGAAACAAGCTGTAGAGTCTGTACCGCTTTTGCAATATTTCCCTTTGCTGAATAAAGGATCGCATCTAAGGCGTCTTCTGAAAGCTGTAGCTTTTCAGAACAGCTGATTTTCTCAAGATGGTCTTTCAAAACAGAATCAGAAACATATGTGAAGAAAATTTGAAGCCCCCTTGAGCGGAGTGGAGCAATGAGTTTAGAAGGTTTGGTAGTAGAAAGGATAAACCTGCATGTTGCATTGTATTTTTCCATAATTCGCCTGAGGGCATGCTGTGCATCCAAATTAAGGGACTCGGCATTGTCAATATAAATTAACTTATAATCGGCATCAATTGAAGCCATTCCTGCATACTCGTTGACAATTTCCTTAAAAATATTGATTACACTTTTATAGATTTTCTTTGGGTCATCAGTGCCCAGGAAACGCACAAAACGTTTATCCCGGACAAGATAGCGTTTTCCCTGATCGAAAAAATCCGAAGCATTGAAGTATAAAAAATTGTTTTTCCAGGTATTTCCATAGAGCTGCCTTGCAAGAGCAAGAGAAGCTGTCGTTTTCCCAGAATTTTCAGGACCATATAAAACAAGATGAGGCAGAATCCCTGATTGAGCCAGCTCGGAAAGCGTGGCTACTGCGTGTTCGTTTCCAAGTATTTCCTTCAGGGTACCTGCCCTGTATTTCAAAGTCCAGAGATCCTGCATATATTCCACCTTGTTTTTAATTTTTGAATTTATTTCAGGGTTTTTTCTTTCCCTCGGTTTTTTCTTTCCCTCGGTTTTTCTTTCCCTCAATACTTACTCGGTTATGCCTCCGTTTCCTCTTTCTTCTACATGAAGAAGTTCTTTGATTACTACGCCGTAAACAGGCCTTGCAATAGCCACACCAATGAAGACCCCAATAATAGTGGTAATGGCAAACCCTTTCAGAGTTCCAAAGCCCATAACTACCAGGGGAGTCATTGCAATAACTGTTGTGGCAGCCGCTCCAATGATAATAGTGAAAGCTTTTCCTATCCTGGAGGCGAAAACTTTTGATGGAGGAAGCCTGCCTTCATAAAGCACCTCATCTGTAATAATTACAAGGTGATCAATCCCGGTACCTATTGCAGCAATAATACCTGCAATAGATGCCAGGTCAAGCTGCCAGCCTATCACTGCTGCAAATCCAAGAATCATAATCACTTCACTGAAAGAAGTCCCGACCATAGGCACCAGAATTTCAGGCCTCTTGTACCTGAAGTAAACCACAGCTGCAACTGCAAACAAGCATAACATGCCTGTAACCAAGGCTGCGGTTTTGAACTGGGATCCAAGCCCTGCGTCCACATGCCCTGAGCCTACAAGCACCACATTGACAGGAAGAGCCCCTGCCCTGAGGTGGATCTGAAGGGCGCTAGCCTCGGCTTTGGCAGCTTCATCAGTACCTGTAGAGGCTTCCCAGGAATATATTGGAGTTTCTCGCAGTCTTTCAGCTGCAGATGGGCTTAAAGGAGCCCCGTAAATCTGGACATCATCCAGATACATGTTCAGGTAATGCTTTTCTGGATTATCAATTGCCCCGGTTTCGAGTGCGATCTTCTGGAGTGCCCGAGCTCCTCCTTCATTGAGAGTAAATGGGGTATGCCACTGCCCATCATGGAAACTCGGGATTCCCACACTTACGATGGAATCCCCGTAAAGCACATGTTGAGTCTGATTTCCTGTAGTCTGGATCCGGATCTCAAATTTCCCTGGTTTTTCGGCAATTTCCTTGGCAGTCGCCAGATCTATGCCTGCAAAATCAATGAGAATATAATCTTCTCCTACAGTCCTGACAGGAATGTCTTTCAGGCCAAGAGAGTTGAGCTTGTCACTAAGAATTTCCTTTGTAAGATCCCTTGTCCCGCTACTTACCCCTTCTTTGTAAGTTGAAGTCCCATCTTCGTTCTTATGGATCGAGCCTCCAACTTTTTCTAGAAGAGCCTCAAGTTGCTGTTCAGAAACTTCAGTCCTGATCTCATAGACGATTCCTTTCTCAGCACCAGGAACTACGACTACCTCTGTATCAAGGGCTTTTGAGAGATAGGCCACGATCATGGTTTCCTTACTGGTGTCAGAGATAGTTACCTGAGTTTTAATATCACTCAACTTGTCCACGCTAACCGTACCCAGCTCCAGAGACTCAATTTGAGACACGCTAACCGGAGCAGACGTAGTGAAGGTTATAGATTTACCTGCAGAAGTTGAGCCGCCCATATCAAGGTTATTGCTTGTGACCTCAATTGGAGCTCCGATTACTGGTTCGACTATTCCGCTGACGAGTTTTCCAGAATCTACATCTATCTGGGCAAGTGCCCCCTCCAGTTTAATCTGGAGCCAGGATCCGCCTTCAAGATCAAGCCCGAAGTTCAGGTTAGTAGTTATCCCTTTTCCGGGAGTATAACTTGGATGAATAGCCACTATAGAGCCAAGAAGGATCAGGGCGAAGATAATGACTCTTATATTTTTAAAAAGGCCTTTTTTATCGCTCATCTATTATACCTCCCTCTGAATTCGGGCTTCATCACATACCAGCGTAAAATTCCCGTATTCAGGAGCCAGGTATTCATTATATCTGCAATAAGCCCTGCAATTAACACGATTGAGATCTGCGAAAGCAGAGTAATCTGTGTGAATGAGGGAATAACCAGATAAGAGAAAGTCGAGACTATGTACATGACCACAAGCGCTGCAAGGGTTGTGGTAGTCATGGTAATACCTGTGTGCATAGCTCTGGAAATTTTCTCTTCTACCATGCCCCGGCGCTTAATTACTCTATTTGTGAGCAGGATATCACTGTCTACCGAATAACCAATAAGCATAAGCAGGGCTGCAAGCGTTCCCAGGGAGAGTTCTATCCCTGCAACCTTCATGAAAGCAACAGCAATCGTGATATCCGAAAAAGCTGAAAGCATTACTGCAAAAGAAGGTATTAGGCTCCGGAAGAGCAGGAATACTACGATACACATGCCTATAAAAGAAATAAAAAGGGCTTGTATAGCCTGTATCTGCAGATCACGGCCATAGATTGGCCCAACCTGTCGGATTTCCACATTCGAATAACGGCTTGTAACATCCGTTTCGAGATGCTGCTGCTCCTCATTGTCCATAACATCAAACTGCATGATAACCCTGCTTCCGGCCTGCCGCGCATCCATAATAGGGTAGGAAGAATACATTTCTTTAAGCACAGCAGGAGAGTCAGTTGTTTCTACCGAAATCTGGGTACCACCCTGGAATTCCATCCCCAGGTTTACCGGTGACCCGGTATTTATAATGGAAACCAGCAGTATTATTAAAGAAACTGCGAGTATTGCGAGGGGGAATGCCAGCAACTGGCGATTATCGTGACTTTTCACGAAATTATCTAATAATTCAGTCAAACCTGTTGCCATAATTTAATACTCCGGATCATGCGTCTATTAATTTGTTGAACTATCCGAATAGTTCTTTACATCCAGATAGAAATCCGGATGTATAATCCAGGTCACGAGATTTATAATCAGAATTACAATCAGAATTATAATCAGACTTATGATCATAATTATAATTAGAATTATAATTAGAATTATAATCAGGGTTGTTGAATAATTTTGAATTTACGCTGGATATTCGGATTCAGGTAAGGAGAATAATGTTCAGGATGTCGTAATAAAATTAACTAGTTAGTAATATAAACTAGTTAATAGTATACGCTAGTTAATAATATAAGCTAGTTAATATTATAAATAAGTTGATTTGTTTTAGTTCTGTATTCTCACGAATTATATTAATTTTTCCTCGAAAAGGAATTCTTCTCTATACACCGCTAATTCTTCTCTAAATTCTTCTCTATATACCGTTAGCTCATTCCACTTAAAATTAACTCTTTAAAACGGTACAAGTTCTAACGTCACAGCTATATATACCAGTTACTGTTCATTAAAAATAATGACAGAAAGACCTTCTCTTGACGAGTACTTCCTCGAAATCGCTTTCGTGGTAGGCAAGCGGGCTACCTGCCTCCGGAATAACGTGGGGGCTGTGATCGTCCGGGATAAACGGATTCTCTCAACCGGATATAATGGGGCACCCAGCGGCATGGAACACTGCCTTGATATCGGGTGTATTAGAGATATGGAGCAAATCCCTTCAGGCACGAGACACGAAAAGTGCAGGGCAGTGCATGCGGAACAAAACGCAATTATCCAGGCTGCAATTCATGGGGTAAGCATAGCAGGATCAACCATCTACTGTACACACCAGCCCTGTATTCTCTGCACGAAAATGATTATTAACTCAAACATCAAAAGAGTTGTATACGCAACTCTCTATCCTGACACCGATTCACTTAAGTTTTTCAGGGATGCGGGTGTGGAAGTGGAACATGTACCCTTTTCACTACTTAAAAGCACTTAAAAGCACCTAAAAGCACTTAAAAACATTTAAAAGCACTTAACGGAACTTCAGGCGGGAAATGAGCCCGCAGGATTTAACAGCTTTCTGCATTCACTTATGCAGAAGCTTGTACAGAGGCAAGATTGTCAGGTGACTGGATAGTCTATATTGGTTAAGCGATAAGAGGTGGAGTAATGTCTGAAGGGTTAAAAGCCAGAGTGTTTAAGGCAGAAGATTTGATTGAATACCAGGAAGGAGCTGTTGTAAGCAAAGAGATTATCCGTAAAGATACCGGAACCGTAACCATATTTGCTTTCGAAAAAGGAGAAGGTCTAAGCGAACATACTGCGCCTTTCGATGCTATGGTTCAGGTAATAGATGGAAAAGCAGAAATCACTATTTCCGGGAATAAAAATATTCTCGAGAAAGGAGATACTATCATAATGCCTGCCAATGAACCGCATGCGCTACATGCCCTAGAAAGGTTCAAAATGGTTCTAATTATGATCAGATCTTAATACTATTTAAGCTACGTTTTAAAGTGAAATTCAGGAAAGAACTAACTCCACTCAAAAGGGTTTTAAAAATGGAGGAAATTCAATTCTTCTTAATTCACTTCTTTTTTTGTAGGCAGCGAAGCCCTTTTTTTATTATATCTTGCTCTTCAGGACGGTAAATTTCCTTTATAGAAGGATTTTCTTTACAATAATGATTAAGCCCACGAATAACAACCACAGGAATTCCGCCTGCGCCTTCGCCCATCAGAAGGTTTGCGGCACCTGCAAGTTCGTCAGCTACTGCTTCTTCTGTAATCTCAAGAATTCTTCCGAAGAGGTCTTTTTCCCCAATCCAGCGCTTTATAGGTTTTATCTTGTAAATTCCTATGGCAGCTCCGGTCTGTCCGATTTTGAAAGCCCTCCCGTTTGTGTCCGTGACAATGACACTTAACTCTTTCCCGCTAAACTTTTCGAGCTCCTGTCCAAGCCTTGAAGCACTGACATCTGGATTTACCGGAGGGTAGAGCAAGAATCCGTCTTCAATATTTGAGTCGTCAACTCCTGCATTTACACAGGTATGCCCTGCGAGAGTTGTCACAAGCATAAATGGTTTTTCCACAAGAACTTCCCTGCTCCGGGAAAGTACAGCCTGGATGAATCTCGCATCTTTTCCGTTCCGGGCTGCAATCTCAAGTGCCACCTTTCCAGGAGAGATATCCTCGAGCCTGAAGATCTCCCCTTCAGCTTTAGCGACAACAGTCGAGGCAATTATAACAATATCCCTATCCTGAAGTTCGATGTTTTCACAGATGATCAAGGGCAGGTCATCCCCAGCATGTATAAGGGGAATATTTTCAACGGCTATGGCTTCAAATCTCAAGTGTTTTCCTCAAAAGTCTTTGAAATAAATATAGGCAATCGAATTTTGTTCGGTAAGATCCGGGAAGCAATCCCGTAAATCAATTATTTGCAGCAGTAAAGGCAGTAACCATAATATAAGATCACCGATATACTGGATTTTGCGGCGATGATGAGAGTTACCCCAACTGAGCAAAAGATGATGAAAATAATTTCCTGATGCCGCGCTTTTCACCTATTTTTTCAATATACTTTATATTTACAGTTTACGTATTTTCCGATTTATTATCATTCAACTTACTCATTCCCCAACTTTCTTATTTATTTCAACTTATTTTATTTTCCAACTTATTTATTTTTTCAACTTATTTTACATTCCAATTTTCTTAATTATTTCAACTTATTCTACTTTTTAACTTACGTATTTATTTCAACTTATTTTACTTTTTAACTTACATATTTATTTCAACTTATTTTACTTTCTAACTTACTTATTTTCTCAATTTATTTACCGATAGTATCTTTTTGGTCGTGCGCTATTAGTTAGTTGATGTTATTTCTAAAACGCTTTTAGTGGCG
>DADO01000181.1:9443-9637 GCA_002509325.1 Methanosarcina sp. UBA402
CGAAACATAAGGCATTTCTAGCACTGGAAAATAAATCATAAAAACATCAACCGTATAATGATGGACGACCATATTTTTCCGGACAGATTTAAAAGCTTTTCATGCGTCTTCGGTTAAGTGAAGAATCGTGATAAATTGCCTCCATCTCCACAACCGTTGTCAAGTATTTGACTCTATTGTAGGCTGGAACAAGG
>DADO01000181.1:9867-18347 GCA_002509325.1 Methanosarcina sp. UBA402
GGTGCAAAATCGATAGCTTTCAGGCAAAAAAATTCCGTAACCGATGACCAATGAAAAGCTTTTATCTGCTTGCAAACCAAACTCTATAGGGGTGTCAAGCACGAGCCAGTATGATCTGAACGAAATTATAGAAAAAATAAAGAATAAAAGCCCTTTTGAGTTAAAGGACAACGAAAGAAGTCGGACCTGGAGTTTAAGAGTTATCATAAGCAAGCTATACTATTCCCTGGAATACGAAAATGCACCTCAAGCCTCTCGGCAAAAAGTAACTGAGCTTCTTCTTTATCATGGGCAATTCAGCAGAAAAGAAATTGACGAGATGTTTCAATTGTCAGCAAAGGAGACCATTCAGTACTCAATAGAATTTCTGAAGCAGCACCCTGAAGTTGCACAGGCTGAAGCCCTAAAAAGTAAAGAGTTCCCTGACGAAATCGAGGAAGAGGAAGGAGAGAGACTTAAAGAAATAAAATATATCTTTCCACGTTATTGCTGAATGCCTACGAGAGGTGTTTTTCAATAAAGCGAGGAAGAGATTAATGAATATCCCTATTTTTATAATTGCGGCTTGATATAAGAGTTAAATTAGCCTTCAAAAAGCATTATAAAGCTTTATAAATTCCTAATCAATGAAACAAAACCTTATATTTATTGACTGCTAAGTCATATGTTCCGGTTGAATATTATAACAGTATATTTCAAAAAGATAAGATCTCAAAATCATTCAATAATCAAATAATAAAATCTCAAATTTATTCAAAGAATCAAAATAATATGAGAAATTATGAAAAGTACTGGAGATACAAATAAAGAGACTCTTTTTAATCTCGATGAGAATGAGAACACCAGATACTCCAAAGCGGTTTACGTAACAAAAGTTGCGATGTTTGTCAACGTTGTGCTGACATGTTTTAAATTTCTAGCCGGGATTCTGGGAAATAGTTCAGCGATGGTTGCTGATGCGGTTCATTCTCTGTCAGATTTCATGACTGACATTGCAGTAATCGTGGGTTTGAGGGTTGCGAAGAAACCAGGAGACAGCACGCACAATTACGGGCATGGAAAAATCGAGACTCTGGCTGCAACATTTATTGGAATTGTTCTTATTGTGGTAGGGTTTGGGATTTTTTTGAACGGGCTACAAAAGGTTTTTGCATTTTTCCGGGGAGAAGTCCTAACAGCCCCGAGTTCGATCGCATTTGTTGTGGCAATTATCTCAATTGTGTTAAAAGAGTGGCTTTACCGTTATACCATGATACACGCTAGGGGGCTTAAGAGCGATGCCCTTATCGCAAACGCCTGGCACCACCGTTCGGATGCTTTCTCTTCCATAGGAACTACAATAGGAATAGGAGGCGCCATTCTCCTTGGAGGCAAGTGGGTAGTGCTCGATCCAATAGCCGCATTAATACTGAGTTTCTTTATCTTTAAAGTGGCATTTGATATCTCTTATAAAAATCTTAATGAGCTGCTTGAAGCTTCGCTTGATTCGGAAACTTACAAAAATATTGAACGAGTTATCAATAATACTGAAGGTGTTTTAGGTTTCCATGAGCTAAAAACCCGAAAAATAGGGAATGCCATGGCGGCAGATGTCCATATTGAGGTCGATAGGGATTTGAATATCGTGGATGCCCATGAAATCTCAACGCAGATAGAAAAAAGGTTAAAGGAAGTCTGCGGCAAAAATGGCCATTTTTCGATTCATGTGGAGCCGTATTCTGATTCCGAGTATTAAAATTTGGATCAGGAGAAACTCGGAAATTAACGGAAAAAGATTCAAAAAAGAAAAGACTGCGACATCCCCCGCAGTCTTGCTTCGCATTCAGGGTTATCTTTCCGCTCCGGAAAGATTATTCAATAGCTATTTTCTTTTTCGACTCTTCCAGTTGCATTTTCGGCATTGTTATTGTCAAGACGCCGTTTTCCATTTTTGCAGTGCATCCCTCTTCCTTAACGCTCGTAGGCAGACGGACTGCCCTGTAAAATTGAGTATATGCTCTTTCCCGGCGCAGGTATCCTTCTTCTTCAGTCTCTTTTTCCTTTCCGGTCTTTGCACTGATCTCAAGCATGTCTTCTTTTAGGTTAATTTCAATATCATCTTTATTAATGCCAGGCAGGTCAGTAGTAACCACAAGCTTGTCTTCTTCTTCCTTAATGTCAACAGCAGGAGTGAAAACCTTTCCGCCTCCCCATTCTTCCATCGGCATAAAGTCTTCAAACAGCTGGTTGAGGCGCTCTTGTGTTCTTCTTATCTCTTCAAAAGGATCCCAGCGTGCAGGTCCTGAAAATGATCTTCTCATAGGCCATCTCATATTAAAATACCCCCTATATTAAATTGATAACACAGATTTTTATGTGCTATTCTAAATATATTGAGAAAAGATATATACATTTTCCTGAGTATTTTTCGCAAAAACGTAGTATAAAGAGAACCTGAAAGATAAAAACCAGAATGATAAAAGAAAAAATCCGGAAACCCAAAACAGAGGCTTTCCGGAAAAATTAAAGGAAACCAGGTAAATAGGAGTATCAAATGGGAAATGAGGAAAGGCAGTTATTTAGCCTTCACAAGCATTTTTATAAGGTCCGAAGCTTTTACAAGACCCAGAGAACCTTTTTTAGCCGATTCTTCATCAAAAGTCATTACTCCATCGGAGTCCGTTTTATCGGTTCGGTAAACGGCAAAGGGAATCGGATCCCGAGTGTGGGTTTTTACGGAAATTGGAGTTGGATGATCAGGCAGTATGAGAATTGTAAAGGGCTCATCTGAAGCTTCAGCATGCTTGAGAATAGGGGCTACTATTCGGCTATCGAAATCTTCAACAGCTTTTAACTTTTTGTCAATACTTCCTTCGTGTCCGGCTTCATCCGGAGCTTCCACATGAACAAAAACAAGGTCCTTTGTTTTTAGGGCCTCAATGGCAGCACTGATTTTTCCTTCATAATTAGTATCCAGATAACCGGTTGCTCCCTCAACCTCAATTACGTCTAGCCCTGCATAAATTCCAATGCCTTTCAAAAGGTCAACTGCCGAAATAATTGTTCCGGTTTTCCCGTACAATTCTTGAAACGGTGTAAACTTTGGAGCATATCCCTGTCCCCAGACCCAGATTGAGCTTGCTGGATTCTTACCTTCCTCAACCCTTTTCAGGTTAACTGGGTGCAGTTCAAGAACGGCCATAGACGCTTTGATCAGGTCGGAAAAAAAGTTCCCCTCTTTTCCCCCTGGAAGGTATTCCTCAAATTTTTTCCCAGTAATATCATGCGGGGGAGTGCATTTTGTATCAATTCCCAGGTTCTTTCTGGCAACCACCAGGTGCCTGTAGCTTATTCCCGGATAAAAGCTCAGTTCTTCAGTACTGAGTTCCATATCAAGAGTTTCGATGAGAATTTTAGCCTCTTCACTGCTTATATGCCCTGCGCTGTAATCCTTTATCCTCCCATGCTCAATGGTTATAAGGTTGCATCTGAAAGCCACATCATCGGCCGCAAGATTCACACCCATACTGGCAGCTTCCAGAGGAGCCCGTCCGGAGTAGTACACTGCCGGATCGTACCCAAGAATGGACATATTTGCGACATCACTTCCTGGGGGGAACCCATCAGATATAGTCTTTGCAAGCCCATTTTTTCCGTGGGATGCAATATAATCCATAGCAGGGGTTTGGGCTGTCTGGAGAATGGTCTTTCCACCCAGTTTATTTATTGGGTAATCAGCCATCCCGTCTCCTATAAGTACAGCGTATTTCATTGCTTCACTTGTCTCCAATATTTTACACTTTCATCTCGGGAATCTAATATATTATTTTCTACCAGATACTCATTACCGAATTTTGTCGGGAATTGCCAGCAGATTTTTCTGCAGATCTGGAGATTTTAACTTCTAACTCATTTTACACAAATATTATAATATAGTATCCATATCCTATACAGAACGGGCTCCAAACATAAAATATATTAAGTAGCAAAGGAGCAAGTGGCAAAGGAGCTAAAATTTCCCTCGTTTGGATTCGGTTAAGATACGAATTATTCCAAACATGTTATTTTAATCATAATTTTCGTCAACTACAAAATTGGAAATCAATATGCAGATAGAACACAAGTAGTCAATTTTGGGTTAATAAAATCCTTAACCGAATCCAAATAAAATTTCCCTATAAAAAATTATTTCTCTATAAGAATTATTTCTCTATAAAGAATTATTTCTCTATAAAGAATTATTTTACTGAGAACCACTCTGCAAACCTGCAGAATTCCAGGGCTACTATTCATTCTTATCCGGAATGTTTAAAGAGAATAACTAAAATTATATCAATAGTTAAAGTAAATGGTGTGAGAATAACCAGTTAATGCCAAAACGTGATCCGATCATGAAAATTGTAATGAAATTTGGAGGAACTTCCGTTGGGGACGGAAAAAAAATCCGTCACGTTGCCCAGCTTCTGAAAAAATATCATGAAGAAGGCAACCAGATCGTGGTAGTAACCTCGGCACTCGGTGGAGTAACCGATGGGCTTCTGGAAAATGCGCACCTTGCCTCAACAAAAGGCAAAGTCGCTCTTGTAAAGGAGTTTAAAACAGAAATTACAAACAAACACCATGAAGCCGTGAATGAGGCCATTGATGACCCCACAGTCGCAGAAGAAGTTATCCAGACCCTTGACCTCCGCATTGACGAGCTTGAAAAAGCCCTGATCGGGATCTGCTATCTTGGTGAGCTTACTCCAAGGTCAATTGACTATATTTCTTCTTACGGAGAACGCCTGGCTGCTCCGATTGTTTCAGGAGCTATCCGTTCCCTTGGAATCCCGTCAACTGAATTTACAGGTGGAGAAGCAGGGATTATAACCTCATCAGATTACGGAAATGCCAGGCCTCTTGAAAAAACTTACGAACTTGTGGATAAAAGGCTTGGACACAGACTTGGGTCCCAGGTTATCGTAGTCACTGGATTCATAGGAGAAAACGAGGATGGGATTATTACTACCCTTGGAAGAAGTGGGTCTGATTTCTCAGCTTCTATCCTGGGTGCAGCCTTGAAAGCCGACGAGATCTGGCTCTGGAAAGAAGTAAACGGGATTATGACCACTGACCCGAGAATAGTGCCAGAGGCAAAAACCATTCCACAAATTTCTTATGCCGAAGCTATGGAACTGTCGTACTTTGGAGCAAACGTACTGCACCCGCGTACAATTGAACCTGCAATGCGCGAATATATTCCTGTGCGTGTCAAGAATACTTTTGAGCCTGAATTCCCAGGCACACTTGTGGTTGCGGAAAAGTTCCAGTGCAGGCATGTTGTAAAAGCCGTAAGCCTGATAAAAGACGTGGCTCTCATTAATATTACAGGTGCAGAAATGGCAGGAGCGGTCGGGACTGTTGCAAGGCTTTTTACAGCGCTTGCAAAGGCAGGCGTTAATGTTGTTATGATTAGCCAGGGCTCTTCCGAGTCCAATATCTCTTTCGTGGTCAGCGAGAAACATACCGAGTCCGCATTAAAAGCTCTCCACGAAGAATTCAACCGGGAATTTGTAAAAGAGATTACTTCAGATAGAAACGTTTGCGTAGTCGCAGTCGTGGGCGCAGGTATGGCAGGGACGCCAGGTGTGGCAAAACGGGTCTTCGGAGCGCTTGGAAACTCAATGATTAATATTATAATGATCAGCCAGGGTTCTTCCCAGTACAATATCTCTTTCGTAGTGCAGGAAGATGATGCATTTGCTGCAGTCAAGACCCTGCATGACGAATTCGAATTATATAATGGAAACGGAATTGAAAAACAGCTATAAAGCAGGCAGGCAGGGGCAAAAAATGAGCGAAAAACACTTAACATACGCGGATGCAGGCGTAGATATTGCAAAGGAAGAAAAAACCGTCAAAACTCTTATTGAAAAACTCAGTTACGTTAGAAAAGGCATAGGAGCTCCCCTTACAGGAATAGGACATTATGCAGGGCTTCTGGACTTTGGAGAATATGCCCTTGCCCTGACAACGGACGGGGTAGGCTCAAAAGTTCTTATTGCGAACGAAATGCAGCGGTGGAACACAGTAGGCATAGACTGTATCGCAATGAATGTTAATGACCTTCTGGCCATAGGTGCCGAACCTGTAGCTTTTGTGGATTATCTTGCCGTGGAAAAACACGAAGAAGGCTTTGCCGCCCAGATAGGAGAAGGGCTGGTAAAAGGCGCGGAAATCTCCAGGATGTCCATTGTAGGCGGAGAAACCGCAACCCTGCCAGGAATAATTAAAGGCTTTGACCTTGCAGGGACATGCCTTGGAATTGTCAAGAAAGACCAGATTGTCGAAGGAGAAAAAGTCAGGGTAGGTGACGTGATTGTAGGTATCCCAAGTACAGGCATTCACAGCAATGGATACACTCTTGTAAGAAAAATTGTTGAGGAATCCGGATACTCTTACCATGATCCCTGTCCCTATGACAGTTCAAAGACCATAGGTGACGAACTCCTGGCTCCAACAAGAATTTATATTGAAATCCTTGACGTCCTGAAGGCATGTGAAGTTCACGGGCTTGCCCACATAACAGGCAGCGGACTTTTGAAACTGAGAAGAGTAACAAAACTTGGCTTTGATTTTTACGATCCCCTTGAACCCCAGGAAATCTTCAAATTCTTGCAGAAAGAAGGCGGAGTCGAAGATCTTGAAATGTACAGGACCTTCAATATGGGTATGGGCTTCCTTGTTATCTTACCTGAAAAAGATGCTGCAAAAGCTGCAGAAATTACCGGCGGAAAAATCGTAGGAAAAATTGTAGAAAGCGGAATCAGGGTCAAAGACCTGGTAATAGAGTGAAGATGTACAGGATTCTATACAAGCTTT
Organism: Methanosarcina sp. UBA402; assembly: GCA_002509325.1. Taxonomy (GTDB): domain Archaea; phylum Halobacteriota; class Methanosarcinia; order Methanosarcinales; family Methanosarcinaceae; genus Methanosarcina. Next base: position 16,708 of record DADO01000181.1, read on the forward strand.
TGTATATGATTCGATTTTGAAAATTACGATTTTGAAAATTAATCAGAGGGAGAGCAAAATTATCTTCCTCTATGTTAAAATTTCCTCTTCCTAAGTGTTGAGATCTCCTCCTCAGTGTTAAAATCTCCTTTTTCTCGGTGCTGAGTTCTTTTTCTTAATCTTGATCGTTACCAGCTTTTTAGATTTCATTTTTTCCACATATCTTCATAGCTGGTTAAAGGTGCCTTGGAACTTTCAGGAGGTTTACCTTTCTTCGATGGGGCCGTTACCTTTCCTTCTCCCGTTTCCCTGAGCCGATTGATCTCTTTTATGCTGTCCTCGTTTTCTATACTCAGAACAAAGCTTCCATGGCAGGGCTTCGTATAGGGAAAAATTAGAGCGTTGCCCTTTGTCCCCACCGCAATGGGAGGTACTCCTATTATATAGTAGTCTTTGAAGATTTTGTATCCAGGGGATACATAGTAGACCTCTTCCGAGTTTTTCTCAATATACTCTCTTGCCTCCTTGAAGCCTATCCTTTGCAGAAGGATTGTATATTTCATTTTCTCAATACAGCTCATTTGACGATCTCCTCAATTACCTTATCCAGCTTGTTTTTGAGACGGACGGGATTATGGGCGTCCTGTGCAACGATCATTTCACAATCAAATTCTATAGTTTCAGCCAGAGCTTCGGCGTTTCTGCCAAAGATTATAGAATACATCCTGGCCTGAGAAATGGAGCTCATAGTCGTTGCATAAGTCATTCCGGCATCGTTATGCATAAAGGCGAAGCACATGTCGAAATCCGTTCTTTTTTCAATGATATCTACTATAGTTTTGTCGAGATCTACCAGCTTTTTTACATAATAGCTGTCAAAATCGGAAACTTTCAAAAGCTTGCTTGCGGCAGCCGTCCCAGCAACGGTTACATCAAATCCTAATTTGGTCAGTTTATGGGAAAGATATAATGCAATGCTGGTTTGAATAGGAATCTCTGGACATCCCATCATGAGGAGCACTTTTGCGCCGGTCATAACATTTCATCTCTTGGTATTTTATCTGTAAGGTAACTATTCAACGTAAGAAAAACAATATCAATAGGCACCTTCTTAAATATGGATCGACCAAAATTATCTTAAATCATATTATGTAATTATTGACTATTGATTGTGTTTTTTGATTTTACGTAAGTTGGTAATTCTATGCCTTTGAAACTTGATAATCAATATTGATAGACTGTTTTTTGGTATGCTGAATAGATACTCTGTAAGAATGCAGTATAGATTAATCCTGAACTTCAACTTTTGCAATTAAGATTTCTGTGGAAATTCTTGAAATCAGAATGATATTTTCATCAGCGTATCTTGTATGTAGCCAGGTTTCAATTTTTTATGTCTTATTTTACTATTAATGTTATCAAGAATTATATATTAAATTGCTGACATTGGTTTTAAAACTATTTGATCTTCCAAATTGAACCTTTTTTTCCCTGAGTTTGTATCCCAGATAAAAAATAATAGAGAATTATAGAGATCTTTTGAATAAAATTAAAGATTTCTACGAGCATTCTGCTGCTTTTTCAGAATGAAATCTCTAATATATTATTTTCTCATATTTTAATTTGTAAATTTAATTGGCAGTAGTTTGGGGCAGTAGTTT
>DADO01000181.1:18561-22030 GCA_002509325.1 Methanosarcina sp. UBA402
TTGGGGCAGTAGTTTGGGGCAGTAATTTGGGGCAGTAGTTTGGGGCAGTAGTTTGGGTATTAACAGTCATTAGAGTATTTTGGAGCTGATACAAAGAATAAAACATAAAAGGTACGAAAATGGCATGTTTAAGAGAATACCGGTATGAGATTCTCCTGAAGAATACAACTCTCAAGGAGTGTGAGGATTATATTAAAAAGTGTTCTGAGGATGTATACCTGGTGCCTGGCGGTTATAAGGTAAAAGGTATCACCTTGCTTGGTATGGCTTCTCCTGTTGGCTTTTCAGGGAGCGATATTATAATTCAGTTCACAAAGCCCTGCTTTGGCTTCTTTGTGATCAAACTAGAAAACGAAGCTCAGGAAGTAAAGAAACTCAGGGACCAGTATAAAAAGGATAAAAATGTAAAAAAAATTAAATAAACTGATAATAACGGTTGTAAAGAATAAAAGCGGTTGCAAAGCGATTTTCATCGGTAGTTATCTGGTAGTTGTCTATCTCATGTGGCCGATTATTTTCACTGAGACTTTTTACTGTGAGCTCGTTATGCTCTTTTCTGGTTTTTCATTTCGTTTTTCTTTTCAGGCTTTCACTTTTTTCGTACGTGCAACCCTGCATTCAAAGAACCCGGCTGCAGGGAGTTCATGAATTGTGGTTGCAACGATCATGCCTTCTCCAATTTCTTTTACAACCATTATAGGCCTGCCCCTGTCATCCTTTAGTGCCACATCAGCATCTGTTTCTGCGAAGTAACCGTCACATCCCACAGGAGGGTCAATGTTTTTTATAAGTTTTTGGGCATCGTGTTTACCCACAGGCTGAGGTGTGCATGAATGTTCCTCCATTACATATTTCAGAGAAAATGGAAGCCACTCGTATTCGTATTCTGGAACAAGAGGACTGAAAACAAGAAGAGTCCCTCCTTTTGTCACAAACTTTTCAAGGGAGGGTTTGCTGCGTCCAAGTCCTATACCTGTTTTTGTATACTGTTTATTTGCAAATCCTGTCGGCAGGATAAGAACCTTACAGGCTGGAAGATAAGGAGTACCAAGGGACGTTGAGAGCGCACGACTGCATTCAAGCCCATATTCCACAAACAGTTTTTCAAAAAGAAGAGGGCTGTCCCAGAGCAAAATTACGTCACTCATGAAAAAGGATAGGAGACTCCCACATATGAATTTATCTATCTAGATAAATATCAGAGAACAGTCAAAGTCAGAATTCAATTTTCATTAAGTCAGGATTCAACTTTCATTAAGTCAGGATTCAACTTTCATTAAGTCAGGATTCAACTTTCATTAAGTCAGGATTCAATCTTTATTATTCCAGAGAAACAGCGTTAGAACTCATACCTTTCCCGAACTCGAACATGATCATATAAGGGCTGGTAGTGACCGTAAAAGGATAATTAATTGAATTGAAAACATTTGAATAATATTTCGCAATAGATTCACATACTTTTCTGTCAGTATAATCGTGAATAAGTTTCACATATTCCCTGCCCATTTCCGTGCAGATTTCAATATCACTTCCTATGCTGTCCGTAAGGTAAATTTCTTTAAAAATCATGATATGTTCGGCAAGAGTGAGAGCTTCAGGGGGTTTGCCTGTAATCAACTCAAAATTTCTTGTCATATCAGCTGCTGCTGGGAGATCCCCTGAAACAAATGCCTCAAAAGTCTTTCTGTCCATGCTGAGCCGCTGGTAATTCTGCTGCCTGTAGGTTTTGATAAGATTTTTCCAGAACTCTGGCTTTCTCTGGATCTCCCGAAAAGCCATCTCCATTCCCCCAAAGTGTTCCTTAAGCCCTCTAGGAACTTTTTGATAATCAAGAAATTCGGACCTTTTAAAATAGATCTTTGTTATGTTTGATCTGCAGAACAGCCCCTGAACATCCAGTTTCATCTGCTTTGCCAGATAAAGAGCCAGGCTGTGAGCCATAATTCCCCTGAAGTAGGAGTTCCCGCTTGAGAGAGTTAGACTTGCAGTCTCAGGCTCAGGCTCCTGACTGTACTCCGCATCAATCCTAATTTTCCAGCCCATTTTCTCGTTGAGCGAATTTATATGATTGACAATGTCAGGGATCTGCTTAATCTTATAAGGATTGATCGTTTCGTATACAATTGACTCGTCAATCAACAACCCTGGGGTCTTTTTAATAAGCCATTCAAGCAGGGTATGATGAATAAGCAGAAATTCTTCCTCTTCAATTAATTTATTACGAAATTCTGCATTCTCTGAGACTTTACTTAAATTTCTATCTCCTTTTTCATCAGTGCTTCCAGCTAGAGAGAGAGAAGCGATTTCGATGGCATCCCTTATCGCCGCACTTAAGTTCCCATTGTTTTTTTCCAGAAAGGGTTTTAATTTATCCACATAGCACTGGTCAACAGAGATATTTTTTCGGACTATCAAGCGGATTCCCTCTCCTGCCTTTTTGAGACAATAAACAGCTCAAATTTTTTGGCATATGAACATTTTAAATTTTATAAACTAGATGATAGATTGGTGCTTCTACTTCTTAATATTTTTGCTAGGAAAAAATGCAAAAAACATATGTTAAAAGATAATAAATACAAGAAATTAAAAGAAAAAACAATAACATTAGAGTGAAATGCAAGTATAGATAGAAAAAAATGAGATATCCAAATATGTAGATAATATGCTAAAAATATAAATTATGTTAATTAATCTGAGAAATGGCCGGTAGAATTGAGAGATTTCAGCCTTCCAGATTTAAGTACAGAAAAGTACAGCTTTCTTGCAACACAACCCTCTTCCATGTTTGAGTGTCGCCGCCCTAATAAATCTTTTTCTTGCAGCACAACCTCTTTCCCGCAGCATAACTCCGAAAGATCATAATAACCGGAACGGCTTTAAGGTCTGCATATATTACTACTCTCATGAATTATGACAACGAAAGACTTGCCAGAGTCCGCATGATCGCAGACTACCAGTTTGGGAAAGGCATCGGGAAAGAACTTTTTCCTGACGGCTCAACATTCCAATTATCAAGAACAAAAAGGATACGCCAGGTCTTTCACTCAGGAAAACGTATAGCCACAGCAAGAGCAAAGGATGGCTTTTTTACCCTTAGTATTGAAGGAGCTTCCGTTATCCACAGGCTTCTGCCAGGAAAGAAATTCAGGATTGTTGTCTCAGAAGACGCCGCTCCTTTTGTGGAGAAAGGTAAAACTGCTTTTATAAAACACGTAGTTAAAATCGATCCTGAACTGAGGGCTGGAGAAGAAGTGCTCGTGACAGATGAAGCTGACAGACTGCTCGCAACAGGGCAACTGCTTCTTTCTCCTGCAGAGATCCTGGCTTTTGACAGCGGTGCAGCCGTGGATGTAAGAGCAGGGGTTGCTTCGAAAAAAAGAAAATAACCAGAAATCTAAGAAAAACCTGTGAAGAAATAAAAGGAAAATCTGAAAAAGAAAACAAGTCTTGAAATTTATAAATAAGTCTT
>DADO01000181.1:22300-24161 GCA_002509325.1 Methanosarcina sp. UBA402
TATGCTGAAATCTTGAAATTTATACTTAAATCTTGAAATTTATACTTAAATCTCGAAATTCATGTTGAAACTTAAATTTAGTTGAAACTTAAATTTAGTTGAAATCTAAAATCTTAAACATTCTGCTGAGAATTAAAACTTTTTAAATATTAAATAAATTTACATATAGTTAAATATAATATATAAAACGCTACTCATATTGTTAAATAGTCTTTAAGTGAATAGATAAAATGAATAAGAATATATTATAGATAGTATTTTTGAATGAATAACACTTAGAAAAAAGAGATCTTTAAAAACGCAGTTTCAGCCCTGAAACCCATATGTTAAAGAGATAACAATTTTATTAAAGATATAACAGTTTCCCGGAGAGTGAGACCATTTCAGAACCAGAACAGATTTTAAAATATTTTTTGGTTCCAGATAACACCAGAATCGAAGCAAACAAAATTACAGTCGAGGGAGACGTTATTGTCGGGAATCACTCTAATATTGAATATGGTATACTCGGAGATACCGTCATTATGGGAGAAGGAGTGACCGTTTCCGGGGATATCGCGGCAAGTTCCGATATTAGGGTTGACATGTGGTCAAAGTTGGGGAACAGAGTAGAGGTTGGCAGAAATGCCTACCTGGGAGAATTTGTAACTATTGACGGGAAACTGCTCGTACAAGGGGATCTTGACGTAGGAAAAGAAGTTAAAATCCGGGGAGGATTCGAAGCCAAGGGATGGATATTGGTAAGGAACCCAATGCCCGTAATTATATTCCTATTTCTTTACATAAGGGAAATGATGCGTCTCGGTAAAGACGAGGAGATCGAAAAAGCCCTAGAAGAATTTTTTGAGGATTCCGAGGACAACCAGGGTTTTGATGTGAAAGACCACGGTGAAAATATATTGATTATACCTGCCGGCGCAAAGCTTACCCCTGAAGCCTTTGAGGTTGCCGGAGAAGCCGTTATCGGGAACAACTGCCTGTTAATAGGAAATATCCGGGCACAGGCAGTTGAGACAGGAAAAAAACTTACCCTAAAGGGCAGCATTTATTCAGAGGGCCAGATTCTCATCGGTGAAAATAGCACTGTCTATGGCAATCTTTATTCAAAAGGAAAAGTGCAGATTGGCAGAAACAGCAGAGTTTTCGGGGGAATAAAAGCCAGCTCGGTCTTACTGCATGAAAATGCAAGGGTAGACGGTACAATAAGAGCACCTTCAGGAGTAACTTTCTTAAGGGATGCTGCAGAAAAGCCCGTTCTTGCAGAAGTCAATGCTTTAGGGAAGGTAATTATGAGTAAAACTCATGAGTTGCCCGAAAATACACCTCAAGATGAAACCGCAAAAGTCTCAAATATAGTAGAAGTAGATTCACCTGTCAAGCCTGTCAAGCCTGTCAAGTCAGATGTAAAAGCCAGGAATATTTTTGCACCTGGCAGAAAACGAAAAACTGCCAGAACCCGTGCCCTGGAGAGAACCAGGCGCTTCACAGGAGCCAGGACTTACAGGAAGAAACAGAAGTCCGGAGAGTAACCTGAGCCGGAGAGTAACCTGAGCCGGAGAGTTACCTGACCCAAGTCTATTCTTAAGTCTTTAACACACCTGGAAAACCGGTTTTCTCTTAACCAGAGCCTTCCTCTAAACTCTCATTCCAGAGCAAATTTTATCCCTCCAGGATTTTGCGCTTTGCTTCATGGAAGAAAAATTGCGGAAAAAATTCTTTTTTTGAGAATGAGCAGTAACATTCTTAGGGAATCAGGGAATTATCTGGATTCCATAGAATACAGAGAATAATTCAACTGTAAGATCAAAATATAAGATCAAAATGTAAGATCAAAAAATGAGATCAAAATGTAAGATCAAAA
>DADO01000181.1:24415-27611 GCA_002509325.1 Methanosarcina sp. UBA402
GTAAGATCAAAAAGTGAGATCAAATACGAAATTCAACTGTAAACTCTTTACCCTCAAAGAGAATATTTCGAAAATTTCCATAATACACTAATTTCGGGCTATTCAGGCTCCCTGATTGAGATACAAACTCAAAAAATCCAGACTTATTCGTTAAACTTTCCGATCAGTTTTAAGGAACAAATTTCAGGAAGGAATTTAATTGACAAAGAATGTTACAGAGCCGGAGAATCTACAGGCAAAATACGATTCAATTATAGAAAAAGATTCAAAATACGTGATGCAGACCTATGGGCGTGAGCCCCTTGTACTCTCAGAAGGGAAGGGGGCAGTTGTCCGGGATATTTACGGAAAAGAATATATTGACTGTGTAGCAGGAATTGCGGTAAACAATGTCGGGCATTGCCACCCGGCCGTTGTCAGGGCAATCCAGACTCAAGCTGAGAAACTGCTGCATGTCTCTAACCTCTATTATACCGAAATTCAGGCCGAACTTGCAGAAACCCTGGTATCGGTTACAGGCATGGAACGTGTTTTTTTCTGTAACTCCGGAGCTGAAGCCGTGGAAGCTGCAATGAAACTGGCCCGTATGGCTTCCGGAAAAACCGCCTTTGTAGCAGCTGAACACTCCTTCCATGGCAGGACAATAGGGTCACTCAGCGTAACCTACAAGAGCATGTACAGGGACCCATTCATGCCTCCTGTGAGTTCTGAGACTACTTTTGTCCCGTACTCCGATGCTGACGCTATCAGGCAGGCGATTTCGGAAAACACGGCAGCAGTTATCCTTGAGCCCATTCAGGGAGAAGGCGGAGTAAACATTCCGGACCCCGAATACCTAAAAGAGGTCAGGGACATCTGTGATGAAACTGGAACTTTACTTATCTTTGACGAAGTGCAGACAGGCTTTGGAAGGACAGGCACATGGTTCTGTAAAGAGCAGTTTGGAGTAGAACCCGATATAATGAGTATGGCAAAAGCAATAGGTGGAGGCCTTCCAATGGGCGCTATCGCTGCCAGGGAAGGGCTCAGCTTTGAACGCGGGCAGCATGCTTCTACTTTCGGAGGCGGCCCGCTTGCCTGTGCAGCTTCCCTTGCTTCGATTAAGGCAATCCGGGAGGAAGGGCTCCTTAAGCGCTCAAAAGAGAACGGAGCTTATTTCATGGGAAAACTCAGGAATATGGACAGGGAAGATGTTGTAGAAGTCCGTGGGAAAGGGCTCATGATAGGAGTCGAGATAAAATACCCCTGCAGCAAATTTGTGGATTTTGCAAGGGAATATGGAGTGCTCGTAAATTGCACCTCGGAATCGGTGCTCCGTTTGGTCCCTCCGCTTGTGATTACGAAAGAACAGATCGATACGGTAGTTGATGTTCTTGAGCAGGCCTGAACTGATAAAAAAAGAAATCTTTGATATTGCAGAGTACGTTCCAGGGAAATCCATTGAAGAAATAGCTTCTGCCTATGGGCTTGACCCTGGTTCGATCATTAAACTCGGCTCAAACGAAAATCCGCTCGGACCTTCTTCAAAAGCTATTCAGGCCCTGGTGGAGACCGCTCCCTGCGCAAATATTTATCCTTCCGTAGATGCGAGAGAACTCAGGGAAGCTCTCTCAAAATATACGGGCTTTCCGGTTTCAAACCTTATCGCCTCAGGGCCAGGAATGGACGGGCTTCTTGACGGAATTTGCAGGCTGGTTATTGAAAAAGGAGACGAGGTCATAGTCCCTACTCCGACTTTTGCCTACTACGAACTTCCGGCAAGGGCATGCGGAGGAAAGCCGGTTTTTGTCAGGAGGAACCAGGATTTCTCGCTTGAGCCTGAAAAGATTCTTGAAGCCGAATCATCCCGCACAAAGATAATCTTCCTCTGCTCTCCCAATAACCCCTCAGGTAATCTCCTTCCAGAAAATGATCTGAGAAAGATCCTTGAAAATACCAGGGCTCTCGTGTTTGTTGACGAGGCATATGTTGAGTTTGCGGACAGGAACCTTGCAGGGCTTGTACGGGAATATGATAATCTTGTTGTGGGCAGAACCTTTTCCAAAGTATTCGGGCTTGCAGGCCTGCGCCTGGGGTACGGGATCATGTCCGAATGGCTGGCAAAAGAATACATAAGGGCAGCAACTCCATTTTCCGTAAGCCTTCCGGCTTTAAAAGCAGGAATAGCTGCCCTTTCAGATACCGAACACCTGAGAAAGAGTATAGAACTCGTAAGAGAAGGCAGGGAATATTTTAAAGAAAAAATTCCTTTTAAGGTTTATCCTTCCCAGGCAAACTTCGTACTTGTGGACGTTGACCCTTTGAAAGCAAAAGCCGTTACACAGAACCTCATGAAAAAAGGAATTATTGTACGTTCCTGTGACTCTTTCAGGGAAGCTGGAGATACTCTTATCAGGGTAACGGTCGGGATTCCGGAGCAGAATGAAAAAATTGTCAGGGCTTTTGAAACTGTAAAGAGTGAGGTTTAAAAATCTCTATTTCTTTACTTTTAACTTATTTTGCTATCGCAAAGTCCTTATTTCTTTATTTTAAGTCTTATCTCGCTATTTTATTCATTCTAAGATTTATTCTATAGAGATATTAATTGAGATATTAATTTCAAACGTTTATCTCTTCGATTTCTAGAATTTTCATCAGCGGATAATTCAGTTCAGGGTCATATTCCATTCCGACTTTTACCTTCGAAGAGCCGTATCTTACAGTTATTTTTACCTTAAACATGGGCCCCTGAAGTTCAAAATAACCGAATTCGTTGTTCAGCTTGCTTTTCAGCATATCCCTGTCGATTTTTACGGAAATTTCTTCCACGTAGGGCTGGACTGAAATGCTTTCCTGGATAGCCTGCTCAAGGCTTGAAGCCGTGTCCAAATTCACAGGAGAGCCTGTAAATTGATGGTAAAGGGCTCCGAGTTTTATTCCTGCCTCAAAAAGTGCATTGTCTCTGTCAGTTGCTTTTTCTTGAATCAAATAATCTCTCCCTACTGGAAATCCATTAGTGAATGCTTAAAACAAAATAAACTTACTGTTCTTTGTTTTACTGTTCTTTGTTTTACTGCTCTTTGTTTTACTGCTCTTTGTTTTACTGTTCTTTATTTTACTGCTCTTTGTTTTACTGCTCTTTGTTTTACTGCTCTTTGTTTTACTGCTCTTTGTTTTACTGCTCTTTGTTTTACTGCTCTTTGTTTTACTGTTCTTT
>DADO01000181.1:27778-27926 GCA_002509325.1 Methanosarcina sp. UBA402
GTTTTACTGCTCTTTGTTTTACTGTTCTTTGTTCTACTGTTCTTTGTTCTACTGTTCTTTGTTCTACTGTTCTTTGTTCTACTGTTCTTTGTTTTACTGTTCTTTATTCTACTGTTCTTTATTCTACTGTTCTTTGTTTTACTGTTCT
>DADO01000181.1:28228-30918 GCA_002509325.1 Methanosarcina sp. UBA402
TTTACTGTTCTTTGTTTTACTGTTTTTCGTTCTACTGTTTTTCCTTTCTTATTCTCAGTCCTTTATTACGATATTCCTTACTACCTAGGTTGCTTAATAGGGGGATCTTAAAAAAGGGAGAAAAGATGTATGTCAACATAAGGATAAAAGGCAGGATCGAAAAAATTCGCATATATTCGACATTATACAGGTAAAGAAGCATAGTTATCCCGAAAATAGAAGCTATAAAAGCGAGGATTCTGATGTTCCTGATCTTCGGGTAATTTACCGAACTCACCATAAGAATAGAGAGACCAAGGGTAAGCGCTAAAAGGAAGTCTATCTTGACAAGACGTTCGCTCAACATCATGTATGTAACAAGCATAACGCAGCCTGCGGTTATGGGAAGGCCTTCGAATCCTGTTTTACAGGAAGGCACGGAATTGAAGCGTGCAAGCCTGAGTACCCCGCAGACAGCATAAATAACCGGAAATACCGCAATAAGAGGGTCTGGTTCTCCGACAAGAGGGTTTACCTGTCCGAACTGCAGGTATATGAGAAGAGCAGGAGCCACCCCAAAAGAAACTGCATCTGCCAGGGAGTCAAGTTGCTCCCCGAGTTCTCCTCCTTTGAACCGCCTGGCAATATATCCATCCACCCCATCTGCAATTGCTGCAACAATGAGTAAGATCAAAGCCAGGGCAAACCCATCATGAGCCGCCGCAGTTTGAAACGTGGCAGCCTGGACTGTAGCCTGGGCAGCTACTGCAATTGAGCTAATCCCGCAGATAAGGTTCAAAAGAGATACCAGGTCCGGGAGCCTTAACATCTGGAATACGTTCATGTTCAAAATTCCCTGTCATTTTTTATTATTGCTATAACGGTCTTGCCTGCAAGCACCCGCTCTCCTTCCCGCACTACAATTTCAAAGTCATGAGGGATAGTTACGTCAACTCTTGATCCAAAGCGGATCATTCCAATGCGCTGTCCCTGCTCGATGAAATCATTTACTCGAGAATAAGAGACAATTCGCCTGGCAATTGTGCCTGCGATTTGCGTGACACTGACATCCCCATACTTGCTGTGAATAATAAACTCATTTCTTTCGTTTCTTTCAGAGTCTTTACAGAAAGCAGGAAGATACCCACCTTTCTTGTAAGTTATTTCCCTGATCTTTCCCGAGATAGGAGCTCTATTTACATGTACATTCTGGAGAAACATGAAAATACAGATTTTCCGGTCTCGAATATCTATGACAGTGCCATCAGCCGGAGAAATCATATAAGTGTCCGAAACTTCCACCTTTCTTTCTGGGTCTCTAAAAAAAAGGACCATAAAGAAAGTTAGTGCCATTGCTATGTAAGTAGCATGGTTTAGATGGGAACTGTTTATTGCTCTTGAGAGGACTGCAAATACTGCAGTTACAAGTGTAGCTGTAAAAAGCCAGGATTCCGAGCCTTTTGCAAGCATTGTCTTCAATCCCCTCCGGACCTGTGCAAAAGGGATCTCAATTCTTGGGAAAGTATGACCCAGAGCCCATCAATCATTGCGAGTAATTCGGGCAGAATTCGGAGCACTAAATACGAAATTATAAAGAGGGCAATGCCTGAGCCCGCCTTTGCAATATAATTATGCGCAATTACAAAACTGTTAGCTCCAAACCATTGCTCTCCATAAGCAACTACTACGAAAATATCTCTAACAAGGTTAAGTACATAGATAACGGGCACTGATACGATAAAAGCCATAGCCAGGCGGCTAAATGGGGCTCTTACTGCACCTATAAGCCCCATAAAGAGAGCGATGCTTTCAATTGCGGTACAGGCTAGAATGATTTCTACAGTATATCCATTAAGCGTTATCATATTCCAGGCTCTCATATACGCAGGAATCTCAAAATATTGGAGAACCCAAAGAACCTGGGAAGTAACCCCCCCTATAATCCAGGTATTTAGAGAGGGAAAAATCGCAAATGGGAAATAAACAAGAGCTCCGAGTGCACTGGCGCTGGTAAGCATTGAAGTTATATCAAGTGAACCGGTCTCGCCCTGCGCTGAGAATTCCGACTGCTTTACTTCCCTATTGTTTTCTATATTAAGAGGGCCTCCCTTATACTCCCGGAACATAATATACGCTACAAGTAGACAAAAAAGGGTTACTCCTATTGTCAGGAGCACATTGGCATAGTCCTGGGTCCTGAGATAGTGAAGAGGCTGACAACTCCAGTGGATGGAAAATACACCCCACCCAATCCCTCCGACCAGTTTACGAACCCTGAAGGTTCTGGGGATGGCGGACGACATAACCATTAACCCAACTGCGAGCCAGAGTACACTTTCTATCATTTTTCACGCACCTTTTTGCCAGAGGTAAATCTTGGTTCTAGATTTGTTTTCCTTGCTTCTGGGCTCTCAGAAAGGCCTCGGGCAAGTTACGAAATTTCCTAAAAGTGACATATAAAATCGCTTAAAATAATTAATAGATTTCCATAGATGCTTCTAATAAGTTCAATAGTTTATAGCCATTACTATTAAGGAATCCAAAGGTTATGGACTTTACTTTCCTTATTGATATACAAGATAATTATCCTTATAAATATAATCATACTGACACTGAGGCTGAATAATTGAGCCTTCAAATAAAACGCATATGAAATTCTTCGAAATATAAGCACAAAGAAATGAAAGTACTTGAAAGCACTTTCATGCCAA
>DADO01000181.1:31178-33683 GCA_002509325.1 Methanosarcina sp. UBA402
GAAGTAGGTTAAAGGAAGTAAGTTAAAGGAAGTAAGTTAAAGGAAGTAAGTTAAGGAAAGCAGGAAACTTCATGAAAATCAGATTAAAGAATAAAATCTTAAAGTTCGGCAGTCACTTTTTTCAGATCTTGCAGGAACTCTTCGACATCTCTTTCTGTATTGTGAGGCATCAGAACCAGGCGAAGAGCTCTGGGGTTACGTGTGATTGAAACATTCCAACTATATTTCTTTAGAAGTTGCTCCCGTACAAGATCAGGGCTTGGAACTCTAAGAGCAACTACGTTCATTACAGGCTCAATCAGAGGTTTGAAACTGAGTTCTCGAGCTTCTTTGACCAGTTTTGCGGTAAGCTGCATGCAGTACTGTACATTTTTTCTGTATCCTTCACGGCCCAGATGCTTCATGACAGCATAAGTGGCAGCAGCAGATGCTCCGCTGCGGGTGCCTGTAAGAGTAAACTGAGCTTTTGTTGTAAGGTATGGGGTATTTACTTTGAGGGAATCCAAAAAAGATGGAGATCTGAATAACAGGGCACCTGATGGAATTGTGGAAAGACCCATTTTATGGGGATCGATTGCAATGGAGGTAACGCCTGGGACTTTAAAATCAAAAGAATGCGGGTTTTCAAGGAATGGGATCACAAATCCTCCGAAAGCTGCATCAATGTGAAGGAAAAGCTCATTTTCAAGAGCAAGTTTTGCAAGTTCCTCGATAGGATCTACCTGACCGAATTCCGTATTTCCTGCTATCCCTACAAGTCCGATGGTATTTGCATCTATCAGGCTTTCCACAGATGCGATATCCACCTTAAATTCTGAATCCAGAAGAGCTCTTTTAACCTCAATGCCCATCATATTGGCTACTTTATCAAATGAGAAATGAGCCGATTCAGGAATAACTATATTGAGGATCTCGCCTGGCATTTTCCTGCCCATAGTTACAAGGTTTTTCATACCCCTGACAGCCTGAATATTGGATTCCGTGCCTCCTGTTGTAAGATAACCGCAAACCGATTTCTCACAGGACTCTCCAGAGGGGATTTCAACAGACTGAGCATGAAGAAGTTCTCCTAGCATCCCGATTACTTCTCTTTCCAATCTGTGAGCACCTGCAAAAAGTCCCAAATCCCCCAGGTTAGCTTCAATAAATAGTCTGTGGGCTTCAACTGCGATTTTATGCGGGTGAGTGCACATTGAACTTAAAACCCTGTAGTAATCCGTATCTTCTGACTTTACGTTTTCCAGATAGGAAAATATCTCGTTCTCAGGAAGACCCTGCTCATTCATATAGATAAAGTAAAACCAATTTTATTTAAAAGACTTATGGAATATAACTGCTAAACTACCAGATAACCCTCTTAACAACACTTTAGAAGTATGACATTGCCTAAACGGTTAAACAGTGAGGAAACGCACCACAAAAAGCATATGTAAGCAGTAAAAGAAAAATAATATATATGCAGTAAAATAAGCAGCAAAAGAAAATTGAGCAAAAATAGATGATAGTAGCGGGCCCGAAGGGATTTGAACCCTCGGCCTATGGATTAAGAGTCCATCGCTCTGCCTGACTAAGCTACGGGCCCGCATATTGTTATTCTTTAAATGAGCGCCCTCAAAATGGGGCTTTATATATTTATAAGTTTCGGCATAGGCATTTATCCTTTGAATCTTTCCGAAATTGAAGCCGGATTTCTAGAATTTACTCAGACTTTCTCAGGGAAAATCTGTGCTTCTTAAAAATCTTAGTTTTAATAATAAATACATTTTTATTCGTGATAATTATTCATAATAATTATTATTCTTTAGATGAATTATTCGTGACAATTTTATTCTTTAGATGAATTGACCTGGTTACAATGTCTTTGAAATTAGAAATCAGAAGTCTGAAAAACTAGGTATTGGACATTCCTAACCTGATTATTTTTCTTTTTTCACAGACATTAAAGCAAAATGTTATATACAAGCGAATATGAGTATGACCAATTAATTGACTTATCCGAAGCTCTGTTGAGAATCAATTAATCAAATAGATTAAGTATTAATCAAATAGATTAAGTATTAATCAAATAGATTAAGTATTGATCAAATAGATTAAGTAAATAGATTAAGTAGAATGTGTACTTCCTGAATTTGGGTTCTCAAGTTTGGCTTGTTAAGTACTTTTTTACCTTTTCTGTCGATAGAGCTTTCTTAAGCTGATTAATAGAAGTTAAAGGAATGAAATAATAATGTTTAGAGATGAAAGTCGCTCAGTCCCTGTCGAAGAGGGCGAAGTTTATGATGTAACAATCCAGGATATCGCTCGCCAGGGAGACGGCATTGCCCGTATCGAAGGTTTTGTAGTTTTTGTCCCGAATACGAGTGTTGGCGATGAAGTCCAGATTAAGGTTGAAAGAGTACTTCCCAAGTTTGCATTTGCAAGCATTGTCGAGTAATTGCAGGGAAATAAAGTAATCATGTTAAATTAAAGTTATTAAGGAATGGTTTTCATGTTCAGAGAAGAAAG
>DADO01000181.1:33905-34137 GCA_002509325.1 Methanosarcina sp. UBA402
GATGTAACAATTCAGGATATCGCTCGTCAGGGAGACGGCATTGCCCGTATCGAAGGTTTTGTTATCTTTGTTCCGGGTACCAAAGTTGGCGATGAAGTCCGGATTAAAGTCGAAAGAGTACTTCCCAAATTTGCATTTGCGAGCATTGTCGAGGAGTAATTGCAGGGAAGTAAGTAATCACATTAAATTGAAGTTATTAAGGAATGATTTTTCATGTTCAGAGAAGAAAGTC
>DADO01000181.1:34348-40872 GCA_002509325.1 Methanosarcina sp. UBA402
AGTTTACGATGTAACAATTCAGGACATTGCCCGTCAGGGAGACGGCATCGCTCGCATTGAGGGTTTTGTAGTTTTTGTTCCGGGCACCAAAGTTGGCGATGAAGTCCGGATTAAAGTCGAAAGAGTACTTCCCAAATTTGCATTTGCGAGCATTGTCGAGGAGTAATTGCAGGGAGATAAGTAATCACATTAAATTGAAGTTATTAAGGAATGATTTTTCATGTTCAGAGATGAAAGTCGCTCAGTCCCTGTCGAAGAGGGCGAAGTTTACGATGTAACAATCCAGGATATCGCTCGTCAGGGAGACGGCATTGCCCGTATCGAAGGTTTTGTTATCTTTGTTCCGGGTACCAAAGTTGGCGATGAAGTTCGGATTAAAATCGAAAGGGTTCTTCCCAAATACGGTTTTGCCAGCCTCGTTGAGTAAAAAGAAATTTAAACAAAAAAACGAGACTGAAAAATCATATCCTGTATAATTCTTCAGTCTCTTTTCTATTCTATACCTTAATTAACATCCGGATCTCTCGTTGCCGGAATTATTTTTCTCCAGATTATTTTTCTCTAAAAATTATTTTTCTCCAGATTAAATTTCTTTAAATTAAATTCTTTAAATCAATTTTCCTCAGGAGTTAATTTCTCTAATATGTTTTCTATTTTCATCCGGTCAAATTCTTCTCCCCTTATCTGCTCATGTTCTTTTCCGCTTTTTTGCTCCTTTTTCTTGAAAACGTTTAAGAATTGCTTAAAGCATCCGGATTAATAGCTTTAATATATTTTAACGGCAACAATATCCAGCAGATGACAAAAGGAATACTTATTGCAGGAACCCATAGCGGGGTCGGAAAAACAACAGTCTCCATGGGTATTATGGCTGCTCTTAAGCAAAGGCAGCTAAAAGTCCAGCCTTACAAGGTAGGCCCTGATTATATTGATCCTTCTCACCACACTGCAATTTGCGGACGCCCTTCAAGGAATCTTGACACCTACATGATGGGCACTGACGGGGTTGGGCAGACGGTAGCCCGAACAGCCGCAGATGCAGATATTGTTGTAGTAGAAGGAGTTATGGGACTCTTTGACGGAATTGACTCTACAGAGATTGCAAGTTCCGCGCATGTTGCAAAAACCCTTGACCTGCCGGTAATCCTGGTAATTAATGTGCACGGCATGTCCAGAAGCGCTGCAGCCCTCCTGAAGGGATATTCTGAGTTCGATCCTGATGTCAGGGTTGCAGGCATTATCCTGAACCAGGTAGGCAGCCCAAGGCATGCAGAACTCGTAAGAAATTCACTTCCAGGTAACATCCCTATTGTAGGCACGATCCCGAGAAGAAAAGATATCGAAGTTCCCTCCAGGCATCTCGGGCTGTATATGGCCCATGAAAAGGACTACAATACTGAGGAAATGGCAGCTTTCATTGAGGAAAACGTTGACCTTGATGCAGTGCTTGAACTTGCCGAACCCTGTTTGGTTCCGGAAATCAGGGATGTCCAGAAACCCGAAGCAGATCTCACGATAGGAATTGCCAGAGACCCAGCTTTTTGTTTCTATTACCAGGACATGTTCGACGCTTTCAGGGATTACGGAGCTGAAGTCGAATTTTTTAGCCCAATGGCAGGAGAGGTCCCAGATGTCGATGGAATTTACTTCGGAGGCGGCTACCCTGAACTTTACGCAGAAACCCTTGAGAAGTCAGAAACAACCCGGAAACTTAAAACCCTTGCAGCTGACGGTTTGCCCATCTACGCGGAATGTGGTGGCCTGCTTTACCTCTGCGGGACATATGAAGTCGAGAACAGAACTTATAAACTAGCAGACGTTGTGCCTGCAAATACATGCATGACAAACCGGCTTAAAGCCCTTGGCTATACCGAAGCTCGTCCTCTGGACAAAAACTTTTCTTCTCACAATATCAGAGGCCACGAATTCCACTACTCTCTCACAGAATGCGATCGCGATGCAAAATTTGCATACGAAATGCTACGCGGAAAAGGTATACAGGACGGTTTTGACGGCCTTGTTGAGCACAATACCCTTGCAGGCTACATGCATTCTCACCCTGCTACTTTCCCTGTAGATAAATTCGTAGAAAGATGCAGAGAATACAAAAGAAAGTAAAGAAAGCTGCAGAGAATACAAAAGAAAGTAAATCAACATAAAGTAGAGATTCAATAAGAGATAAAGAATCAGGATCAGAGTAGTTGCTTGCTTTGCGAGCAACGTTTAATTTTCATATTTTTACTAAGATAGGTTTTGGAGTTTTTAATTGAAGATAAGTTTATATGACCTTTAGCCTCTCTCTTTATTGATTTTCAATATCATTCTTATTATTTCTCTCTTTTCCTCTCTCTTTCTTTCCCCTTCTCTATTTCTTTTCCCCTCTCTTCCCTTTTCTTTTCCTTTTTCCTTTTCGTTTTTTCTTCCTTTCTCTTTTCGTCTTCTCTGTTTTTGAGGTACATTTTCCTCTCGTAATATGCCAGAGGATGATTGATTCTTTCACATAACCTATCTTTTCCTATGCAGTTGCCATAGGTCCTCATAGTATCGCATGCAGGAGGCTTGTATACATTTCCTGTTGCGCCTGCAATATGTTCTATCTGGTAAAGGGTTTTTTCCGCGTCAAAATCAGGAGAGACATTGAAAAGGTTAAGGATTTCTTCCACTGATATTCCCACGCTGAGCAGGAAGGAAGTCATGGCAAACCGCATGGAATGGGCAAGGTTTACTCCACCCTGTACGTTTGCAAGAGCATGGGATATACAGGGAGGAAAAAGTTCCGGTTCAACTACCCCAAAATCTGTTGCTCCGAATTTTTTCTTCTGAACCTCAAACTGGTCTTTTATTTCGGCAACATAAGGTACGCAGAGATCTGAGATTTCAGAAGGGATTTCAGGAATTGGAAAGGACTGTTCAATACGTTCTCTGACTGCTTCTTCAAGAAGCCTTGCAAATTCTTCTCTGGTAATTTTTACCTCTCCAGCCCGGAACTGGCGGTTTGTCAGTTTCCAGGCAGGATCTTTCATGGAGCTTGAGAAGCGAATATAGTCCGTAAAATGCATGCTAAAATAAGAATCTCTGAAGGCGGCTGGGATTCCGAAATCCTCCCCGAATTTAAGCAAAAAAGCAGGATTTTCATTTTTCAGGAGAGTATAGGCAGCTTTGGCTTCTGCCAGAGCATAACGCCTGGTAAAAAGCTGGTCATCCACGCAGGCGACCAGAATCCTCGCAAAAGGATAAGAAAGAAGTTCCGAGAGGACCTGGGCTTCTCCAGAGATAGGAGGTTTTTTGATTTCCCCTTCAAGGGCCTCTTTTAACCTTTCTATTCCCCTGATCCTTACAGCCCGGTAGGCCCTGGAATTAAGCAGACTATCCAGGGAGATGCCCAAATGCTCAACATAGGTAGATGCTTCAGAAATAAAAGGGTAATATGCAAGTTCTTCAGCCTGCATAGGATTTAGTCCGACTCGATTCTTGGAGCCAGGAGGTAAGAAATTTTTCCTGCACCGTTTGCAATTTCGAAATCTATGAATATCGGAAAATCTTTTCCAAGGGAGAGAGTAACCTCATTGACTTTGTTTGTGGGCTTGACTATATCGGTCAGATAGTCCAGAGAGAAAAGAGAACAGGCTTCACCTGCTTTTAAGTCGATTAACTGGTCCCTGCCCATCTCCAGACGAACCTGGTCGGTATCACCTTTTGCTTCCATATAGAATGTATCGTCAGAAACTCCCATGAGCATATGATCGCTTATTTTTTCTGCAGCCTTCACAGCACGTCTGAGGTCTGCACCATTCAGGACAACTTTTGCAGGCAACTCGAGCTGGGGAACTCTTGGTTCTGCCCGAATTGTAGAAGGATCGAGAAGAGAAAGTGTATAAGATAGCCCTCCGACATCAATCAGGAGTTTATTGTTCCCTTCTTCAAGTTCCATCCGGACTGTATCGCTTTTATCCGCAATTCCCAGCAGGTCCATAATCTTATTCAGGTCGACTCCTATTTCACACTCATCAGCGTTATATTCATCAAAAGCGGATGATCCAAGCTCAAAAATTCCCATTGCAACGTTGGCAGGATCAACTGCTTTTACCGAAATACCTTCCGGTTTTATCTTGAGTCTGACTTCATCTACGATTACAACCAGTGCGGCAACCGCGTCTCTCAGAAGCTCTGCATTAATTGCTGCCTTGAACATAATTTTTCTCCAATAAATAAATTTAAGTCTTAAACTCCTTATTACCCTTGAGATATATAAATTTCTTTACAAAATCGGAAATTTCCGCTCTATTTAAAGAGTAAATTCTCCGAATAAGGTCAAATAAGTTTCTGAAATCGGAAAATCATTAGATTCAAACTTCAGGCAACTATATAAATCTTGGTCAGAAAAACAGGGCGGCTTCAGGCTCTGCTCAAAGCAGAAAAGAAGCTGTAACCTGATAAATTTTCTTTTCGGGATATATGCTTTTCAAGGGTGGATAGAAGATCAATTAAATCTCAGTCGTATTCTCTCCAGGTAAATCCACACTTTGTACATTTGAAGAAGCGAGTTTCGGATTCGTCGGCAGACCTGAGCTGTCTGAGCCACCAGGCTGCAGTGTTATTTCCACACTCTGAACATCTTGCACTTGTTGTTGGCAGACCTGAAGTCTGTTCACCTTCCAGAACCACTATTTCACGGTCATCGATCTTTTCTTTGTAGACAAAGTTTTTTGCATTATTTTTTATAGGTATTATGTTCCCGCATTTTCTACATTCAAAATTTCCGTTTTTAGGAAACATCATACTTTTGCATTTGGGACAGAATTGCATTAATATCACTTTTCGCGTCATTTATCATTTTTTTATGGTCAAAAGCCAGTTCAGGAATGGAATTAAGCTCAAAAAGCTCGACTGAATCGGCATCAGAACCCGATTTTAGCTCTCCAGATCCTTTTGCGAGGTAGCACACTGAAACAGTGTGCCCTCTGGGGTCACGGTTAGGATCGGAATAGACCCCTATAAGTTTGATGATCTCTACAGAAAGGCCGGTTTCTTCAAAAGCTTCTCTAGCTGCTGCTGCTTCTGTACTTTCTCCGATTTCTACGAAGCCGCCAGGGAGGGCAAATTTTCCTTGATACGGGGGATTTTTTCTCTTAACAAGCACAAGCCTGTTTTTAAATAGGATTATGGTATCAACGGTTAAACTAGGAGTTTGAGGTTTCATAAGACGCCTTCGTATTTACTTTCTAGGGATCTCTTTCTGCCCTCTTTCTGCCACTAATCCCTTTTTGAATTAGCTTTTCTGGCATTCCTGCAGAATAAAATAATATTATTTTGTGCAAATGTAGAAACTTGTCATCATATTTCAATTTTGACATTGTAAGTCAAGTTTCTGTCAAGCAGAAAAAGCCCTTATGCAGTTAGCTTACCTTAAATGTTTCTCTTTTATCAAAAATACAATTTACGATGTTTATACAAAAATCATATTCGACTGACGGAGCACATGCTTGTAACGTTATAAGTAAGCACATGCTTGTAACGTTATAAGTAAGCACATGCTTGTAACGTTATTCTTCTTAATATTGATATATTTATTTGGCATGAAGTGCTTTGGCATGAAAGTGCTTTCAAGTACTTTCATTCATTTGTGCCTGTTATTCATTTGTGCCTGTTATTCGAAGAGTTTCATGTTCGTTTCTGTCATTCTTGCTTATTTACCATACTTTCGTCTGCCTTCATTCAATTCTTTATATTCCCCTGATTCCTTTATTTTCATTGTATTTCTCCTGTATCTGCTTCTCTTTTCGTTACACTCCTCTTATATCTGCTTCTCTTTTCGTTACACTCCTCTTATATCTGCTTCTCTTTTCGTTATACTCCTCCAATATTTGCTTCTTTTTTCCGTCATAATCCTCCTATACTTGCTTCTCTTATTGCCTTTGCCACAGGAAATGGAATTCCGCCAACATCATTAGAAGTCATAATCCTCCTATACTTGCTTCTCTTATTGCCTTCCTATAACAGTCTATCCTACAAAGGCTCAAAAATCAACTATGAACCTCCTATACTTGCTTCTCTTATTGCCTTCCTATAACCTATTAATTCACTAGTCGTGAACAAAAATATCTATAATATTATCGCCAAATAATAAATGGGGTCAGCTTCTTTATGAGGGAAAATTTACAAGGCGACTTTATCAGAAAAAATATCAGACAGCTCTATGAGGATAAAATTCTCAGGGGGATTTATAAGAGAATTTCCAACAAATTCCTATTCCCGATGAGTTGTGTCATTTGTGGTGCTCTGAACCCGATATTGAAACTGGTATTTTAAGTTCATGAAGGTCAAGGTTATAACTTAGTAAGCCATAACTTGTTAAAAATACAATAGATGTGGGGATTTTGAAGTTCGTATAGGGCATTATCATTTATTTAATAGTATAAAAATGAGAATGGGGGTATTTATTTCGTGAAATCATCATTGAAAATCGGAAGTGTGATGGGTATACCTATCAGGCTGCACATAACTTTTCTTCTTATACTGCCCAT
>DADO01000181.1:40947-43407 GCA_002509325.1 Methanosarcina sp. UBA402
AATGGGGGTATTTATTTCGTGAAATCATCATTGAAAATCGGAAGTGTGATGGGTATACCTATCAGGCTGCACATAACTTTTCTTCTTATACTGCCCATGTTTGCTTATGTGTTTGCGATCAACCCGCAGCCGTTCGGTTTTGAGGGAGTTGAGCCACCCATCACAAAATATTCGCTTTCAGTCCTGACCGCCATCCTGCTTTTTGCTTCAATTATTCTACATGAACTTGCACATTCATATATGGCAATGCGTTATGGAGTCAAAATTGAAAGTATTACTCTCTTTCTTTTTGGGGGAGTATCGGCTATGGAGGAGATACCCAGAAAACCAGGACAGGAAGCAAAAATGGCTTCCGCTGGACCCCTTACAAGCCTTGTAATAGGCTTTGTCTGCCTGTATATGTACGGAAAACTAATTTCCCCTAGCCCTACACTTTCTCAAAACCCGGTATACCTCACTATCTGGATTCTTGGAGTTATGAACCTTGTACTCGGGATCTTCAATCTTCTGCCTGCTTTCCCAATGGATGGAGGCAGAGTACTTCGTTCTTTCTATGCAAGAAGAATGTCTTATGTGAAGGCTACCCAGAGTGCAGCAACCGTAGGGAAGTTTTTTGCCATTCTTATGGCAATCTTCGGAATTGTAGTAGGCAATTTCTGGTTCCCTTTGATCGCGCTTTTTATTTATGTCGGCGCGTCTGAAGAGGAACGTTCTACGCGGGCCGAGGTAATGCTTGAAAGTATTCAGGTCAAGGATATTATGACCAGGGATGTTGTTTCAGTCAGTCCTTCCATGACAGTTGAAGATCTGATCAAATTCATGCTTGAGAAGAAACATATGGGTTACCCCGTAATGGAGGGGGACAACCTGAAAGGAATTGTGACATTTACAGATGCGCAGAGTGTTCCCTATCCTGAACGCCCAGTGACCCAGGTCTCAGACATCATGACCAGAGATGTTATCTCAGTATCTCCAGACGCGCAGGCCAGTGATGTTCTGAAATTGGTCTCATCCAAAAACATCGGAAGAATTATAGTTATTAATAACGGATCGGTAGTAGGGATTCTTTCAAGAACAGACCTCGTGCGAATCCTGAGACTCAAATCAGAATAACATTCTATAAAAATCAAATTAAAGGAAATTCATAATCAAATTAAAGGAGACTCGTACTCCAATTAGAAGAGATTCATACCCAACTAAAGAAGATTTTTAAGCGAAACTACTTAAGGGGTTTATCAAAAAAAATTATCAAGAGAATAGAAGCTATAAGGCGTATTGCCATCAAAAAGACGTATTGTTATCAAAAGATATTTTTATCTAAAGATCCTACTTCCTTAAGTTCTTAATAAACAAACTAATAAACAAGCTCACTCCGGAATTGCGTGAAAATATATTAAATAAATGTTTGAAGGATTATGTAAAACAGGGGTTGTAAAAATAGAGACTGGAACCTGAAGGCAGCAAAATATAAATCCCTGGCAGATAATTATCACCAGTTAATTATCTGCTTATATCCAAGTTCTTTTATAGCTTTGTTATTTTATGTGAAGAGCTTAATTATTCATGCAATTAAATACAATCCTTCAAGTGGTATATTCTCACATATCACTTTTAACTCGTCACAGCAGAGAGATTAACAATGAACAAACCTGAAATTACAGATTCTCAGGACAAGAACCATGACTACAGTTTTCACAGTTCATCTCAGGAGTCAATATATTCTATGGACAAACTTGTGACCGAATCCGCAGAAAGCTCCATTTCTGGAAGTTCCATTTCTGTCGGAGAGTCTAAGCTTTCTGGTTCTTCAATTAACATGCCACAAGAAGACAAAATTTCTGCATCGGAAACCGAAAACAAAGCAAAACCCGGTGAGCTTGAAACTGAGC
The DNA here is from genome assembly GCA_002509325.1 of Methanosarcina sp. UBA402. Lineage (GTDB taxonomy): Archaea > Halobacteriota > Methanosarcinia > Methanosarcinales > Methanosarcinaceae > Methanosarcina. The sequence continues at coordinate 42,837 of DADO01000181.1, forward strand.
TTGATATAAATTCCGAACTTGTAGTTGATCCTGTTTCTAACTCAGTTTCCGAAGTTTCGTTTTCTTCACCTTCCACACTATCGAGCGCTTCCCAGGCCGAATACCAGCCTTCAAAAATCGTGATCATAGGAACAGCCCATGTTTCAGAAAAGAGTGTTGCAGAGGTCAAAGCTGCGATCAGGAATCTGAAGCCGGATATTGTAGCTGTCGAGCTCTGCAGGGGACGTTATGACGCCCTGAAAGGCAATGTGCAGGAAAAACAGGTTCCTATTAAGGAAATTCTTACTGAAGGCAAGGTCTATTATTACCTTATTCATTGGCTGCTTGCCTATGTGCAGAAAAAGATTGGGGAGGATATGGGAGTAAAACCCGGAGCTGAGATGCTTTCCGCAATCGAAGAAGCCGAGTCTGCTGGCGCCAACGTTGCCTTAATTGACCGGGATATCCAGGTTACCCTTCAGCGCTTTTGGGGAAAAATGAAATTCCTGGAAAAAATAAAGATGATCGGCTCCCTGATAGGCGGTCTTATAGGCATAGGAAAAGGAACCGAGATCGATATCGATCAAATCAC
>DADO01000003.1 GCA_002509325.1 Methanosarcina sp. UBA402
TCAACCGGCGCAACGGTTGCGGCTCAACGGTTGTGTTTGATCAAAACTGAAAATCCCCTGGCAGCACGGCGTGATCAACCGCGAGCCGGTTGTTGTTATAGAATAAGAACTGAAGCTGGTTAAGTTTATATAGTTACATTCTAAGTTATTGACTGGAGATTTGGCCTTAAAGTTAACAGCGAACAAATCCTATCGGGTTTCTTACAGCAGAATATTCAGTTAATATTTTACGGTAGTTAGAGTGTATTCCGAGTTGAGTTTTTATTCGGGAATTACATTACTTTTGAACTGTCAAGAAATAATCTGGAATTGATATGTGAAGATCCTGGTATGTGGAGATCTGCTGGAAAATTGACTAAGTGCCGCGACTCTTTCCCTGACTTCTTATGAGAGACGAATTTTGCGAGCGAAACAGCAAATATTAATTTAAACTAAAGACTTATTAAAAGATTAATATGAAAAGCGCATATTTTGGCACAAAATTATGCTAAATATCTCCTATTTTGAGAGGATTGATACTGAAGAATCTTGTGCAATTTTCAGGGAATCTAAAGGCTTAAAATGTATGAGCGCATATTGAATCTGGTTCGTGATAGGAGAAATAATAGTAATATTATAAATCATTCAATAAAAAACTGAAGATTTACTGGATTGATACGATTTCTAAGATTTATTTTGATAAAAGTTTTCCCGCGAATTTTCTAAAAAAAGTATAATGTAAGTGATCAGATAATCTACCAGATTTTTACGGAGAACAAACCAAGATGAGTGATAAACAGGTTTATGATGCTTCGCGTATCCAGGTGCTGGAAGGCCTGGAGGCCGTCCGAAAACGTCCCAGTATGTATATAGGGAGCACGGATAGCCGCGGGCTCCACCACCTAGTCTATGAGGTAGTAGACAACAGCATTGATGAAGCTCTTGCAGGCTTCTGTACTAGGATAGATGTCACGCTCAACCAGGACGGGAGTGTGACAGTCCAGGACAATGGGAGAGGTATCCCAATTGATCTCCATCCATTTCACAAAAAATCAGCTCTTGAAGTCGTAATGACTATTCTGCACGCAGGGGGGAAATTCGACAAAAACGCCTATAAAGTTTCAGGAGGACTGCACGGGGTAGGGGTTTCTGTCGTAAATGCCCTTTCGGAATGGCTTGAAGTAGAGGTTTTAAGAGATGGCAAGAAGTATTTCCAGCGATACTCCCGTGGGAAGCCTGAGACTGATGTCCAGGAAATTGAAGCAGCTGAGACAACTGGCACAAAAACCACCTTTAAGCCGGATGCAAAAATTTTCGAGACTTTGGCTTTCGATTACGACATCCTCTTGAGCAGATTAAGAGAACTTGCTTTCCTTAACCGGGGCCTTACTATCAGCCTCAGGGATTTAAGAACCCCGGACGGGCAAGCTGAGACTTTCACATACGATGGCGGAATAGTGGAATTCGTTGAGTACCTGAACAAGAAAAAGCAGCCCCTTCATGAAAAGCCGATTTATTTTGAGCGGCAAAGGGACGACATGATAGTAGAAATTGCGATGCAGTACACGAGCAGCTATTCAGAAAATGTGTACTCTTTTGCAAACAACATCAATACTCACGAAGGCGGGACCCACATTATTGGTTTCAAGACCGCACTTACAAGAGTTGCAAACGATTACATCAAAGCTAACAAGCTCTCAAAAGAAGACTTAAGGCTTGCAGGTGATGATGTAAGGGAAGGGCTGACTGCCATTATCAGCGTAAAACTCATGGAACCCCAGTTTGAGGGACAGACCAAGACAAGGCTCGGAAACAGCGATGTCAAAGGAATTGTGGATTCCCTTGTAACTGATGGACTTGCAGAGTATTTTGAGGAAAACCCCAGGGTTGCAAACATTATTCTTGAAAAAGCTCTCCTTGCCCAAAAAGCCAGGGAAGCTGCAAAAAAGGCAAGAGAACTGACCAGGAGAAAGAATTCTCTTGAAGTCAGTACCCTTCCGGGAAAACTTGCAGACTGCTCAGAAAAAGACCCTGCGGTTTGTGAGATTTACGTAGTGGAAGGAGATTCTGCAGGCGGTTCTGCAAAACAAGGCAGAGACAGGAGTTTTCAGGCAATTCTTCCTCTACGGGGAAAGATTTTGAATGTGGAAAAAGCCAGGCTTGCAAAAATTCTGAAGAATGATGAGATTGTTTCCCTGGTTACAGCCATAGGCACAGGTGTCAGCGAAGATTGCAACCTGGAGAATGCACGCTACCATAAGGTTATCATCATGACAGATGCCGATGTGGACGGAGCGCATATCAGAACCCTTCTCCTTACTCTGTTCTTCCGGTACATGCGGCCTTTAATTGATGCTGGGTACGTGTATGTAGCTCAGCCGCCTCTTTACCGCATAAAGAAAGGAAAGGCAGAATACTACGTGTATTCGGACAGGGAACTGGATGAAAAGATGAAAGAACTCGGGGAAAAGGGGCTCACTATTCAGCACTATAAAGGTCTTGGAGAAATGAACCCTGAACAGCTCTGGGAAACTACTATGAATCCTGAGACCCGAACTCTTTTACAGGTAACCCTGGACAACGCTATCCGGGCTGATGAAATCTTCCGGGTTCTTATGGGGGATGAAGTGGAGCCACGTCGGAACTTCATAGAAACACACGCAAAAGAAGTTGTGGATCTGGACATCTGAGGTGGCTAAAAATGGAAAAAAACAACGACGAAAATAAATCGGAAGCTGAAATGAAAAAGTTTTATCAAGCTACGCTTGCCCCAGGCGAGTCAGAGGACGATGACCCGGAACCCGAAAGAGAGGGGGTTACATCTGTCCTTATCGATGATGAGATGAAACGCTCTTACATCAATTATGCAATGAGTGTAATTGTGGGAAGAGCTCTTCCCGATGCGCGGGACGGTTTAAAGCCAGTCCACCGCAGGATCCTTTTTGCCATGAAAGAGGCAGGGATTACGCGTGACAAGCCCTATAAGAAGTCAGCCCGTGTGGTAGGAGATGTACTCGGTAAATACCACCCACATGGAGATGCTGCGGTTTATGACAGTATTGTGCGTATGGTTCAGGATTTCTCCCTTCGTTATCCTTTAATTGACGGGCAGGGAAACTTCGGGTCAATAGATGGGGATTCGGCTGCAGCCATGCGTTACACCGAAGTCCGCATGGATAGGATCGCAGAGGAAATGCTGGCAGATATCGACAAGGAGACTGTACTTTTCAGGCCGAATTACGACGGGTCCCTTGAGGAGCCCGAAGTCCTTCCTGCAAAACTTCCAAATCTCCTTATCAATGGGTCTACAGGCATTGCAGTCGGGATGGCAACAAACATGGCTCCCCACAATCTAGGAGAGGTAATTGACGGGACCCTCATGCTTATCGAGAACCCTGAAGTTACAGTGCCCGAGCTAATGACTGTGGTCAAAGGTCCTGACTTTCCTACAGGTGCCCATATTATCGGGACCGCAGGTGCGAAATCGGCATTTATGACCGGAAGGGGTTCTATAAAGATTCGGGCAGTTGCCGAAATCCAGGAGTTAAAGAAAGACAAGAGCCAGATTATCTTAACCGAGCTTCCTTACCAGGTAAATAAAGCCAGGATGATCGAAAATATTGCCAGGTTAGTTCGGGAAAAAATAATAGTTGGGATCTCTGACCTTAGAGATGAGTCTGACAGGGAAGGAATCAGGGTTGTTATCGAGCTTTCTCGAGGTACGAATCCAAAGGTTATTTTAAACCAGCTCTACAAGCACACTCAAATGGAAACCACTTTCGGGGTAATCAATCTGGCTCTTGTTGATGGAAGGCCAAGAGAGCTGAACCTGAAGGAACTTCTTGAGATCTACCTGGAATACAGGATGGAGATTATCCAGAAACGGACGCTTTATGACCTCAGGAAGAGCGAGGAAAGAGCCCATATCCTTGAAGGGCTCAGGATTGCCCTGGATAATATAGATGAGGTAATCACCCTGATCAAGGGCTCGGCCAATGCTGATGAGGCAAAGCAGGGCCTGATTGAGAATTTCGCCCTTGATGAGGTCCAGTCGAAGGCTATTCTTGATATGCGTCTGCAGCGCCTGACAGGGCTTGAGACCCAGAAAGTTCTTGAGGAGCTGGAAGGCCTTGTAAAACTTATCGCCGGACTCAGGGAAATTCTTGGAAGCGATGAGCTCAAGTACGAGATTATCAGGAATGAACTTCTGGAGCTCAAGGAAAAATACGGGGATGCCCGCAGGACAAAGATTGTGCCGGCTATTGCAGAGTTCAGGGAAGAGGACCTGATTCCTGAAGAGGATGTCGTGGTCACGATTACGAACGGAGGCTACATAAAACGCATCCCGCTCAATACCTACACTATGCAGCGCCGAGGAGGCAGGGGTATAATCGGGATGGAGACGAAAGAAGAAGACTTCGTGGAAAATCTCTTCATTTCTTCAACTCACAACTATATCCTGTTCTTTACAAACCTTGGCAGGATTTACTGGCAGAAAGTCTATGAAATCCCGGAGGGCTCGCGGCAGTCCAGAGGTAAAGCCATAGTAAACCTCCTGGAGCTTCAGGAGGGCGAAATGGTCACTGCCATGATCCCGGTAAAGGAGTTTGCCGAAGACCGCTACCTGCTTATGGCAACAAGGGAAGGTACAATTAAGAAGACTGCTCTCTCAGAATTCAGTAATCCCAGGAAAACCGGCATAATCGCAGTCACCCTTGATGAAGGGGACGAGCTTGTAAGAGTTCTCCTTACCGACGGGGAAAAGGAAGTGTTGATGGTTTCAAAGAAAGGCAAAGCTATTCGCTTCTCTGAAGAAGATGTCCGCCCCATGGGCAGAACTGCGAGAGGCGTCCGCGGGATGACCCTTGACGGCCCGGACGATGAGGTTGTCAGTCTGGACGTTGTTGATGAGACCACAACCCTCCTGACCGTAACTGAAAATGGCTATGGCAAGAGGTCCGAGTATTCCCAGTATCCCACGCACCGCCGCGGTGGAAAAGGCGTGATTACGATCGTTACCAATGAGAGAAACGGCTCAGTTTCGAGAGTCCGATCCGTAGCTGAAGACGACGAACTTATCTTCACCAGTGCCGAAGGTATCATTATCCGCATCCCGGCAAAAGATATCTCAATCCAGGGAAGAAACACCCAGGGTGTAAGAATCATTAATCTGAAACCCGGCGACAAAGTCGCAGGTATGGCCAGGATTGAAAAAGTAAAAACCGAAAAGGACCTGAAACTTACAGCCTTTAAAGGTAAAGAAGCAGCTGAATCAGCTGAAAAAGCCGAGCTTCCAGTGGACGAAGCCGAGGATGTTGAAGACCCTGACGAATTTGAAGACCTTGACGAGTTCGAAGACCTTGAAACTCTCGACGAAGTCGAGGAAACCGAATAATTCGATAAAGAAGAAGATATTGACGAAGACTGAATAACGCAAGCGGGTGAAAAAATAATTCTTCACTCAATCTGCTGCCGGAATAATGATTTTTTGGGGATTTGTTTCCGGCGGCGGGTTTTTTGTCTGGAGGGGAGCCAGGCGGAGACTTATTTTTTGGGGTGGGTTTTTCGAGCTGGTTTGTTGGAGAGGGGAGGTGCAGTCCTATTTTTAAAGTTCTCGTTTCTTTTCCGGTCAACCTTTTTTGAAAAGATTTGTGCCGCAACCGCTGCTAGGGGTTTTTGATCAAACTTTTTTTGAAAAAGTTTGTGGTTGATCACGCCGTCACGATTACGTCGTTTTTGATCAAACTTTTTTTGAAAAAGTTTGCGATAAAGTCGGGTAGTCAGTACTGGGTCTCGTTAGTATTAATTATTATCAGAATAATAAATTGCAATTATGGTATCAAGAAGGCTTCAGGATTCTGCAAATCGTTTATTCAGTAAAGCAGTCACTTTCATTGAAAGTGGAAAATATGACAGAGCTCTTCAGAGTCTGAAAGATGTTGAAAAACTCATGAAAAAAGAAAAAGACCCTAAAATTTCTTTCCATACCTTATTTTTGAAGGGGTACACGATAAGGGAAGCTGGAGATCCGGAAGGAGCTCTGGAATTTTATGAGGAGGCTCTCAAAGTTATCGAACCTCTGTTTTCAGAAGAGCCTGACAAAGAGGATTATCAAAAATTCATAAGTAATACGATTGGGGAAATCGGGAGTTCACTTGACGAGCTCGATGACAAGGAAAGAGCAAAGGAGTTACTGGAGCCGATGATAAAACAGCTCGAGAGAGTTGTCCGTACATTTGAAGAACTGGTGAAATCAGACCCTCAAAATAAGAAATATATGTCCAGCTTCTTTGAGATTGCCGACAAGCTGGAGGTATGCTATCAGGTAGGGTATTTGATGGATGAGGCGGTGAAGCTTTTTAATACAAAAATAGACATCTACGAAAAATTTTTTGAGCTTGAGCCTGGAGAGACGGATCTTCTCGACGACTTTGATGGAGACATCGAGTGTTATGGGGTTTTATTCAGGAAATGTGGGTACATAGAGAAAGCTGAAGGCAATTATCTTAGAGCAGCAAGCATTTACAGAAAAATGATTGAAAGAGACCCTGAAAACAACATGGCCGAATATTATCTGAGCTATACTTACAGCTACCTTGGGAGTATGCATTCAGGCATGGGAAATCTGAAAAAGGCAGAGCGTTATTTCGAAAAAGCTGTGGAACTTATGAAAAAAGGATGTAAAAAATTTCCAGAGGATCATGATTATGCTATCTCTCTTGCCAATATTTATGGAGACTTTGGCGATGCGTTTTCATGGAGTGAAGACCTTGAAAAGTCAATAGCTAATTACACAAAAGCCAGGGAAATTTACCAGGACCTTATAATAAACCATCCCTCAGAATCTGCACTCAACAAAAAAATTGCAATATACCTGGATGATTTGGGGGACAAGCTTTTAAAAATAGGGGAATTCGAGACTGCAGAACTCTGCTACAAAGGCAAGCTGGAGATTTTCCAGAACCTGCATGATGAAGATCCTGAAGACCTGAATCCCATAATTTATATTTCCGATATCTACGACGACCTCGGAGAACTCTCTGCAGAACAGGGGGAAATCGAAAAAGCAAGGAGCTACTACGAAAAAGAAATCGAAATCTACGAAAGCCTTCTGGAAAAAGAGCCTGATGCTCTGGATTTTAAGACATATAAGGCTGAGATACAGGATGCTATTGGAAATCTCTATATTGATGAAGAACCCGAAAAAGCACAGAAATATTTTGAGGATGCTCTGTCCGTGATTGAAAACAATTTCGAGCTGGAAACGGAAATGGAGATACATTACTCAGGGCTTAAGAAAGTACTCAACAATTTAATAACACTGTTCAAAAACCGGGAGGAGTATGGAAAGGCAGTCGAGATGTATGACAAACTGCTTACAGCCCAGCAGCGTATGCTTGACCTGAATCCCGATGAATGGGAATACAGGAAAGACCTCGCGGCAACTTACACCAGCCTTGCACTTTTTTATTCTGAAAGAGGGGATATTGAACAGATGACCCATTACCACAGAATGGCTCTCGATATTCATGGAAAAATATTGGAAGAATATTCTGACGATCCGGATGAGCTTTGCAGGTTTATAACTGGCCTTTATATTCTGGGATCAACCCTAAAACTCGGGGAAAATGCCCGGGGAAAAGAAAGTGATGTTGTCAATGAGTACCTTGAGCTTGCTCAAAATGCAGATGAAAAACTTAGGACTGTCAAACCGGGAATAATAGGAGATAAGGAACTGATTGCCGAAATCGCTGAAAAGATGGGAATCGTCTTGAAAGAGAACAAAATGTATGAAAAGGCGATTGAAGAATTCGAGTGTTCCCTTGCAATCCGTGAAAAAATGCACGAAAAAAATCCCGAAAATCGGAATTATTTAACGATCCTTGAAGGCACATATTACCAGATGGGAATCACATTCTTAGCCCAGGCGAATCTGGAAAAAGCAAAGGAAGCTCTCGAGAAAGCAATGAATCTCAATGCAAAACTGCTTGAGACCGATTCAGAGGACTTTAACTACCTGGGCCGTGCTTCCATGATTTTTGAAAAATATTCAAGTGTACTTGAAAAAATGGGCAAATCCGAAGAAGCTGCACAATACCTTAAGAAAGCCGAGGAGATTAATACAAGACTGGAAGAAGGTTCTGAATAAGCCTGTGTAACCAGGCTTTTTCTCACATTTAACATTTATGAATAAATTTTTGCAGGATTTTTAGAATTAGGGGATTTGTTTCCGGCGGCGGGGTTTCAGTCAGGAGGGGAGCCGGGCGGGAACTTATTTTTTGGGGCAGTTTTTTGAATGGATTTTTTAAGAGATTGAGTACCGGAAGGTATGGTTTTCAGAATTCTCAGGACCTTATGCTGCAAATCTGAAAGTTTATTTATGTAGCTTTCGTTGGCATTTTACAAGTATTTATAAATAAATATTAAATTGCAATGTAATGTTTAAAAAGTGTGGTTCAGCTTTTGGCCGTTTCCCTGAATCTGTAATTTCAGTAGTTCACTAATTTT
>DADO01000214.1 GCA_002509325.1 Methanosarcina sp. UBA402
CTACTTTTCGGATAGGCTCTAAGAGTATTTGCAGGTCCAAATTGGTCTGGTAAATCAACAATGGTTAATCATATTATTGAAAAGGGGTACAAACAGTTTGGATATGCTCTGATCAATCCTGATCGTCACATAAATCCTGATGATTTAAATTTAACTGATGTGCTTGATTTCAGTAAATTTGGATTGACGGTTGATGAATATAGTTTCCGAGATTATATGTTGCATTCTCCGTTTTTCAAAAAGTGTAACATTAGCATTCGAGATATTTTACTTAATAATAATTGTTTTCACATACCAAATAAAAATTCATATATTGGTTCAATGTTAGCTGATTATCTACGGGATTGTTATGTAGACTCAGAAGAAAAATTGATTTCATTTGAAACTGTTTTATCACATCCATCAAAAATAGATTTTCTCAAAAGTGCAAAAGATAAAGGATGGCAAGTATATTTATATTTTGTAAACACAGCAGATCCTTACATCAATTCTGATCGTGTGAAAGATAGAGTGTCAAAGGGAGGACATAATGTCCCTCCTGACAAAATCAGAGATAGGTACACACGATCACTTGAAAATTTATACCCAGTTTTACAACATTGTAGAAGGGCATACATATTTGACAATACAAAAAACATACATTTAATTGCTGAAAAAGATCCAGACGGTATATTGAAATTACATGTAAATATTATCCCAGCATGGTTATATGATAATGTGTTGTCAAAATGTCGAATTTCTGTATAATAAAAACATCTTATTGGACACATCTCATTGAATTTTCATCAAAAATTGCAGAGATTCAAAATCGTTTTGGAAACTAGATACCTGAAGATCTCAGCTTGCAAACCACCTGTAAAAAGAGATGGGAGATGGAGAGCTAACAGATCAGAAACGAAATGAGATAATTTGCCCTGTTCCAAATTCTTATTACCAAATTTTTATTACCAAATTTTTATCACCAAATTTTTATTACCAAATTTTTATCACCAAATTTTTATTACCAAATAGCTATTCTTTTCTGAAATTTTTTTGAAAACCTCTTTTAGTTTCGTCTGCAAACTATCTTAACGGAAATACATCTTAAATCGATTAGCTGAACTTCTACATTTTTCATACTGCTTTCCTTATTCATACTCCCCGCTTTTGTATAAATTGTCGAGGAGGTATAGCACGGACCCCGGGTATGGGAGAATTTGCTAGAAGTTGGCTCAGGTTGCTTCGGGAGCTCCCTGTTATTGCAAAGATATGGTGCTGTGACAAGAACTCTGGCATTTCGTAGCTTTTAATCTTTATTGATATTTTCCTTATGATAAGAGAATAATAAGTGAATGTAAACGGGTGTAAGAATGAGAATAAAACTATAATTATCTAGTTCTGAATAAGTTAAAATATTTGTAGAGATAACTATATATGAAAAATTATTTTTTCAAGATTTCGATCATTATATACGCCTTCGGTTATAAAACAGGAATAATTGGAATCCTGGCTTCGAAGGTAAACCCCACTTCTGAGCAGGTAAATTTTCGATTGAATACAGAATCTAAAGCTTGCAGGATGAAACAATGAAGCACCGAACAAAGCGAGTTATAACTCTTACAATTTTTCTAATTATTTTAGCTTCCCTTCTTACAGAAGGATGCCTGGGGCAGAATTCCGGATTAAGCAGGGAGAACGAGAAAGAAATGAAAGGACAAGCCAATACCAGTGGAACCTCTCCAGTTAGCCGCCTGGTAACCGAAGAAGTAAATCTTTCCAGTTCAAAGGCAGGAATCTCTACTATTGCAGGAAATTACAGGCTTGAAGCTCTCGATGTTGAGTTAAAGGTACCTTCTTATGAATTACCTCTGCAAAAAGAAAGGATCTCGAACTATGGGAACTTTTCCAGTAAAATTCCCCTGAATGAATCCGCCCTTAAAATGCTGGAAAATAACGGTTTCGTAGTAATCGAAAATCCCTACAATCCTGGAGAAGAAGATATAACTTCAATGTATTCGATCCTTGAAGAACAGGAGGTCCCAGTTTTCATTACCACGGATTCCCTGCTGCACCTCTACCATATCCAGTTTGATGAGACTCTTCGCCAGATCGAAGAAAAGGAGTTTTATGATACACTATGGAAAACCGATCTTGCCCTGCTAAATGCTTCTATCAAGAAGTATAATAATGCATCAGGGGAAGAAAAGGAAGCTGCAAGAAGAAATACAGCCTACTTTGCTGTGGTTTTAAGCCTCCTTCAGCCGAAACCCGCACAGATACAGGGAGCAGAAGACCCTTATGGTTTTGTGAACAAATCCCTTTTCCCTGCGGGTGCAAAGAAACAATATCAGTTCGAGGTTCCTGCATTTGTAAAAAAAGAGGTTGAAGCTGAACTTGCTTTGATCGAAGCTCATGAGGGTTTTGGGCTTTCTCCAATTTTCAGTTATAAGGAAGACTATTCCCAGTACGTGCCGAGAGGCCATTATACCCGCTCTGAAAAACTGCAAAATTATTTCAAGGCATTTATGTGGCACGGCAGGATGAGCATGCTCCTGAAGGGTGAACTAATTAAATCCGAAGATCCTGTAAAAGATGCCCGCATCCAGACTATCCAGGCAGGCCAGATCGCTTCAGAGCTCGAAAACTCGCCTGAGCTTCTTGAGAACTGGGATAGGATCTACGAGGTTACAGCTTTTTATGTGGGCTTTTCCGACGACCTCGGGCCTTATGAGTACATGGAAGCCATGAATTCGGTATTTGGCCGCGAAAAAAGGGAGTTTAACGAGACAACAGTTGAGAAACTGAAGGTTAAACTTGCCGAGCATCCGGGGCCTAAAATTTACGGAGGTACCGGAAACTGTGTCCTGGTACCGCCTTTCACGCCTGAGCAGGCCGACGAATGCCTTGAAAATACCACGGGTTTCCGCTTCATGGGACAGCGCTTTATTCCGGACTCTTATGTATTCTCAAACCTGGTCGGAGCCTATACAGGCGAATATCAGGGAGAAAAGGAAGAACCTTTCACTTTCGTGATCTCTGGAGCAGGACGGCCCATTCGCGGCTTCCCGCGCGGGCTTGATGTAATGGCTCTCCTGGGCTCGGAAAGGGCTGTTTACTGGCTTGACGAACTGAATGATTCCAGTTATGAAAACTACAGTATTCAGTATGGGAAAATGGAATCGGAATTCTCGAACTTCAGCGCAGCCGAATGGAACAGAAACCTCTACTGGTCCTGGCTTTATTCCCTCCAGCCCCTGCTAAAAGACTACGGGGCAGGATACCCGACCTTTATGCAGACCGATGCCTGGCAGGATAAAACCCTGAGTACTTCGCTGGCCTCCTGGGCCGAACTCAGGCACGATACGATTCTCTATGCCAAACAGAGCTACACTATGAATGTAACCGCTTCGGCCCCGCCTGAAGAGAAACCTGTCGTAGGCTACGTAGAGCCGGTTCCTGATTTCTACGCCCGCCTGCTTGCCTTAACAAAAATGACAAACCAGGGTCTGGACGAAATGGGGGTGCTTGACCCGGTTTCAAAGGCAAGGCTTGCGAACCTTGGAGATGCCCTTTCCAGGCTTCAGAAAATCTCTGAAAAGGAGCTCGAAAACGAGGAACTGACAGCCGAAGATTACAAGTTCATCAAAACTTTCGGGGACCAGCTTGAAGGAGTCATAGCCGATGTCGACGAAAAAGCCAGGAAAACCACAGTCGTGGCTGACGTCCATACTGACGGAAATACGGAAAAAGTGCTTGAGGAAGGGGTAGGGTATGTTGACATGCTGGTAGTCGCGTATAAGCTTCCGGACGGCAGGGTCCTTATTGGAGCCGGGCCGGTTATGAGCTATTATGAGTTCAAGCAGCCTATGTCCGACCGCCTGACCGATGAAAAATGGAGAGAAATGTTTGAGGCAAACCCACCGGAAAAACCGGAGTGGACTTCCACCTGCATTTCTTAATTTTTCTCAATTTTTTAATTTTTTCTTGGGAGAATATCAAATTAGATTAGGGATTTTAAAAGCTAATTTGAGATCTTCTCATAAGGCTCCTTATTCATCCATTAGATCAACTAGTGTCGCGTCAGCAGTAAAATGTCACATATAGTCACAGCTATTCAGAATCCTTTAATCCTTGAGGATTGGGGCGACACTAGATTCTTATTTCTCCTCTTCCTGGGTTTCTTCAGCTTTTTTCAGGACTTTTGCAATAATCAAAAGCCCTGCAAGATTGACTATTCCAATCACAAAATACCCTATTAAATGCTTTAAATCCGAATTAGAATTTCCTGAGTTCCCCTTTAAAATACTTGCTGCAGAAATGGAGCTTTTTTTGGAACCCTTGTCAGGCTCTGCATTTTCTTCGCTTTTTTCTTTGATTTTTTGCCCTTTTTCTATAAATTCCACTACCGAGTCAGTTTCAAGAGTGAGCTTTTTTTCCTGTTCTTCAAGGCTGATTCCGGAGTCAAGGGCAGCCTTTACCTTACAGGCACTTCCCGGCTCGAGCCCCAGGAAGAGGAACTGATCATCGCTATTCAGGGAGGCTATAACCTTTCCGTCCTTTCTGAGTTCAACAGAGCCCTCTTCCGGGAGTTTCACCTTCAGGTTTACATGATCTGTCAGGAGGATCTGCTTTCCTTCTGTAAACCTCGGCCTGTCTGGAATATCAAGAATTCCAAGCAGCGTTGGTGCAAAGTCCTCCTGGCAGTGTTTTCCCCTGATAACTCCGCTCTCAATGTCCTGAGCTTGTACTATAAGAGGAACGAGCTGTGCTTCGTCGGTGACAGAGAATTTTTCGGATTGGTGACCTCCTTTGGAGTCAGCTTTAGAAAAGCACATCCCGTGGTCGGCGGTCAGGACAAAGGCAATGTTATTCTTTTTACAAAGCTCATAGAGCTGGGGCAATTCATAATCAAGACACTCGATACAATCTATGTACCCATAGTTATTCCTGTAGTGCCCGCTCATATCCACAGCCCCTACATTTACGGTGAGCAGATATTTCTGCTCTGGTCTGTTTCTGGACATAAACTCAACGATATCACAAGCAGTGTCGATCCCCCACTTGTTATACTCACTGTGTTTTTTCCGGGTCTCTTTTGATGTGACATATCCTGGCGCTTTATCAGCCGCCTCTTCCAGGACCTGCAAAAGCCCTTCAGGCACCTCAGGAACGCCAGGGAAAGGGTCAGGTTGCTCAATCATGATTTCAATATTCTTTATCGAGTTATTTTTGTCCCTAAGAATAACATCCTGCTCGGCGCAGATTGACCAGGAATCCCCTCTTTCCATAACCGCAATACAGAGATAACCTTCCCTGTGAAGAATATCAAAAATAGTTGCGTCTTTGAAACTTACAAGCTCACTGTCCGCACCAGGATTCCCGGTGACAAGGACTGAATGTCCACCTTCAGTAAAGGTTTGAGGGGCGCGGAATTCCAGAACCCTGGCACTCTCTTTATTTATTTTCGGTAGATTCTCAAGTTCGGCTTTTTTAAGGAGTGCCCCGTCAAGTGCAAACGGCGTAAGCTCAGGATAAATAAAAGGCGCGCTCAACCCATCTACAATCAGCACGACTGCGCCCTGGGGAGTATTAACAGGGCTTATCTCCACTTCGGTCAGTGCAGAGACAGGTGCTGAAAAAGTAAAAAATACAAAAATTATGGCAAGAAGAAACAAAATTGGTAAAGACCTGAATTCTCTGGCTGCCGAGATCATTATAAATTATTTTACATCAACCTATAAAGAATTTATCATCTGGGGACAAATTTTCTACAAAATATCCTTTTTACCATCTCATTCATTCTTATCTTGTTGTTCATTCCATATCTTTATGTAATCTTTCTGTTTCAGTTACCTTTTTAAATATCCGTTCTATCAGGAAGAGTAAACTCTTATCATATTTGCCGCAAATATCTATAACATTCTGGCAAAACCTATTTCCGGATCAAAAAACAGGAAATATTACTATGAAAATGAACCCACGCTGTACCTATTGCCTGCTTTCACGAGTGCACTTTCAGTCTAAACTTTCTACTGACGATGAAGGCCTTATAAGCAAGACTATCCAGGAATGCCTTGAAGTTATGAGTAAACATTATGACCCAGAAGCGGTATCCGCTTCTGTTGCTACCAAAGTTCACAGAAAATGCTATGAGGTTCTGGAAGACAATGACCCTTATGAGGTAACAAAGAAGCTTATCAGCCAGGCTGCGCTGAAAGTCCTGCCTGTGGCAAAAGAGAAAATATATGAAAATTCTCCTGATGACAGGGAAATATTCAGGCGGGCAGTGCTGGCATCCGTGGTTGCAAATTACTTTGATTTCGGAATTATGGGTTTTGATGCCAGTGAAGATAAGTTCGAGGCTGCTTTTCTAGAATATTTCGAATACGGGCTTGATGTGGACGATACTCCTAAAATGCTCGGGCTCCTACAGGATGTCGTTTACATCGCCGACAATTGCGGGGAAATTCTCTTTGATGTGTTTGTTTTTGATGTCATCAAAAAACTTGGTGGAAAGATCACACTTGTAGTTAGGGGTGGGCCGATTCTCACAGATGTAACCATGGAAGAGGTAAAAGAGTTTGAAATCGACAAAAAAGTCGACAGTATCCTGACTACTGGCTCAAACGCGGTAGGCGTCCTGACCGAGGAAGCTCCGCCCGAATTGCTTAAAGCCATGAAGGATGCGACCCTTATTATCAGCAAGGGCATGGCCAATTACGAGACTCTCTCAGAACATAATTTTGGGCCTATTGCATATATGCTCCTTACAAAATGTGAGTGTGTGGCTGAAGACCTGGGGCTTGAGCAGGGCTTAGCTGTCGCAAAACTGATGAACTATCCCTGAACTTTCATTGGAGAGTTTTTCGGAAGCTTCTTATTGATAAGGCTCACTAAGAGCTATGGCTGTAGATAGGTCTATTGTTGTAGGTAGGTCTATTGTTGTAGGTAGGTTGTAGGTAGGTTGTAGGTAGGTCTATTGTTGTAGGTAGGTTGTAGGTAGGTCTATTGTTGTAGGTAGGTTTGTTGTAGGTAGGTCTATTGTTGTAGGTAGGTCTATGGCTATACATAGCGATTTGTAGCCGTGCCGTTTTGCATACGAGAGTGCGCGTTATAGGCAGGTTTATAGCTATAGATAGAGCAAAAGCAACTTAGAGCCTATCCGAAAAGTAGAATAACTATATTTTATGTGGCTCTTCGCTGTTTTGTATGGA